>JBIKQC010000305.1:0-6160 GCA_044349855.1 Saprospira sp. | reverse complement strand
CCTGTAGTTGACAAAGTACATTCAGCTTATATGGGCACCTGGGAATATATGATGTTCGTGGGTAAAAAATAGTAATATTACCTTCAATATATTAAATCTGTTTTCCTCCTGAATACCCATGAACAAACGCCAGCTAGATGTACTGATACTGTCCGATATTCATTTGGGCACCCGTGGTTCTGAGGCAAAGGCGCTGCTCAACTATCTACGGAGTGTGGAACCTAAATTGCTGGTGCTTAATGGAGATATCATCGATATTTGGCAGTTTTCAACCGGTCATTTTCCACCGGCTCATTGGGCTGTCCTACGTGAATTTATGGATTTGGCCGAAAAGGGAGTACCTGTTTACTATCTGACAGGAAATCATGATGATACCTTGCGAAAGTTGGTTCCATTTAAAATGGGTAATCTGCATTTGGAAAACAGGCTTGTTTTGGAATTGGATGATAAGTTGGCCTGGATTTTTCACGGTGATGTTTATGACGGGTCTATCACGCATGGCCGATGGGCAGCTAGAATTGCTGGAAGATGTTATGATTCAATTATTGTTTTCAACAGATTCATCAACAGAATTTTAAAAAGACTTAAAATTAAACCCACTCATTTTTCCAAAAGGCTGAAAAGTGGTGTCAAAAGGGCTGTATCTAAAATCAGCAATTTTGAAACAAAAGCCATAGATCTGGCAATTGAAAAGGGTTATGACTACGTTATATGCGGACATATTCACCGACCGCAGATAAGGGAGGTTATCACAGAAAAAGGAAAGGTAATTTACCTCAACTCAGGAGATTGGATGGAAAATCTTACCTCTTTGGAGTATGCCGCCGGAAAATGGGATATATTTACTTATGATGAAAATGATTTTTTGGACTCAGAATTTAAAGATGCACTAAAAATAAACTTGAATAGCCTAAAAACATCAATTGAAAATGAGACAATTCAAGAGGTATTTAAAAGCCATAAAAATTTTCAAAACGCAGTAAAATGAGATACCTTCTGTTTTTATTTCTGAATATTTCTCCCCTGATAATAATTGCACAGGAGCAGAAACAACCCAAAGAATTTACTTATTTTAATGATCGGATTTTTATAAAAGTCGAAGATTTTTTTGGTTATACTTTTGTACCCAGCAAAGGTAAACTGACCAATGCCAATTTCGAAGACCCCATCAAGTTAGCATCAGTAATGATTGCTATTAATTCTTCCACTGTTTTTATTACCGAACGTTTAGTTTTTACTACAAGCGGTATCAAAGGAGAAATTGATTCAAAACCCTATCAAATGAGTATTGCCCGCTCTCAACAGGTGACCGAAAAAAAATCAAATTTCTTTGAACTTACGCTTGTTGATATTCATAACCCCAATATTCAAGGTTACTTGAAATTTTATACCGATAAGGGTAACTGCTTTAAAATTCTTTATAGGCCCGAAGCTGTTGCGAGTGAACGTACATTTTACTTAGCTGTCCCCCCAAATCACATTGAGGGTCGTGACAGCAGATTTTTTACTCATGAACAGGATATTGTAATAAAGGAACTGGACTCATTGGCCGGAAATATCATTTTTCCGTTTTCTGAATATATTGATCAAAGCGATTATAGAGATTTTACGCGTATATATCCGGATGATAAAGTCAATATTAAAGTGGAGGGCCGAAAAATAAAAAAAGGCAGAAAAGAAAAAACAGTTTACTATTTAGTGATTAACGATGGCCGAAAAGATGCTGTACCTATGCGGGAATTTCTGATAAAAAAGACTAAAGACTACCTGTATAAAGATTATTTTATCAGACAGGAACGAGACTGTATGGTCTTGTATGTATTTGATAACGAGGATAAAAAAGAGAAAAAGGTATATTTATTCAGAAATAACAATACCAAAAAACTGAATGCAATCAGAATAGACAATATGGAATTTGCTATGCGTCCAGGTAAAAGGTTAACAAAATAGCAGCGATACAAAGACTTTTTGGATTTTTCCGAAAAGTCTTTTTTTGTTAGGATTATCAATACATAGTCCGTAATTTTGTGACAGCATTTAAGGGGATTTTATAAATTTCATTCATAATCAGTGCATTACACACAATACACAATACAAACCCACTTAATCAAAAGTCATGGCAGAATTTATCAGCGATGTCAAGTTATTTGCCGGTAGTCAGTCGCGCTACCTGGCAGAAAAAATCGTGGACTATTATGGACAGCCCCTTGGCCAGATGAACATCGAGCGCTTTGCCGATGGTGAGTTTCAGGCCAACATTCAGGAGTCGGTTCGTGGTGCTTATGTGTTTTTTATTCAGTCAACCTTTGCCCCTACAGAAAATCTGATGGAGCTTTTGCTGATGATCGACGCTGCCCGCCGCGCTTCTGCCGGTTATATCACTGCGGTGATTCCATATTTCGGCTTTGCCCGTCAGGACCGCAAAGACAAACCACGTGTGGCAATCGGTGCCAAATTGGTCGCTAATCTCATTACCACTGCCGGCGCAGACCGCATCATGACGATGGACCTGCACGCAGATCAGATTCAGGGCTTTTTCGACATTCCTGTGGATCACCTGAAAAGTGAGGCGATCTTCTTCTCTTATCTCGAAAAAGAAGACACTTCCAATGTAATTTTTGCTTCTCCGGACGTAGGGTCAACCAAACGTGCCCGTGTTTATGCTCAGCATTTCGACACCGGTTTGGTTATCTGCGACAAATACCGCAAAAAAGCCAATGAAATTGCTGAAATGACCGTTATCGGTGACGTAGAAGGTAGGGATGTGATTCTTGTGGACGATATCATCGATACTGCCGGAACACTCTGTACCGCCGCTCAGGCACTGATGGATAAGGGTGCAAAATCTGTTCGTGCTTTCTGTACACATGCGGTGCTTTCCGGTCCTGCTGTTGAGCGTATCGAAAAATCTCATTTGTCTGAATTGGTAGTATCCGATACCATTCCGCTTCGCAAAGAGTCTTCAAAAATTAAAGTGGTTTCCAGCGCCAAATTGTTCTCCCGCGCTATCAGAAATACACATGAACACCGTTCTATTACGGCACTTTTTGTGGATAAAAAGAAAATGTCAAATAAATAGATTGTCAGATTGTCAGATGTCAGACAGAAAATAAACAAAGGCTTCCCTCGGGAAGCCTTTGCTGTTTATATTGATAAATTCAAAATATGTTTTTCCGGGAGTCGGCAATAGCCTTAGCCTTCCGTTAAGCTTTACAGTACTTTAAAATTTCAATTATTATAGATTAATCCCAGCCAAAACTACCTTTTTTAAACCTGTTTTGGCTGTCATTAATCCGTTTTTTATATTCAATTTCTGAAAATCTGTCATCTAAAATCAGAGGTTATGCCGAGCCCCATGAAGTGATAATCTAATAATCTGACAAAGCTTGCAGTATCCTGCAGATATTCTAATCAGGCGGAAGTCTGACACAGACACTGAATGAATTGGAGGAATCCGGTTTTATAGAACATTTTGCGCCTTACAACAGCACAAAAAACTCACTCTATCGTTTAACTGATGAATATTCAGCATTTTATATTAAATACATAGAAAATAATAAGCCTGCCAAAAACGGTGTATGGAATAAACTGCAGCAGCAGGCATCATTCAGGTCATGGTCCGGATTTACATTTGAAACAATATGCATTAAGCATATTGAACAGATAAAAGAAGCCTTAAAGATCTCAGGGGTTAATTCGTACTGCGGAAATTGGATTGAAAAAAATCATGAAACAGGTGCACAAATAGATCTGCTGATTGACCGGGATGACAATGTCATCAATCTTTGCGAAATTAAGTTTTATAATGCTCCTTTTGCCATCGACAAAAAATATTCTGCAGAGCTGATTCATAAGCTGAATACTTTCAAAACATCATCTAATGTTAAAAAAAGTATTTTTATAACATTCATTACTGCTTATGGCCTGATTGACAATGAGTACAGCAAGCAACTGGTACAGAACAGTCTGACAATGGAAGACCTGTTTACGGATTAATCCCAGCCAAAACCACCTATTTTATATCTGTTTTGGCTGCCATTAATCCATTTTGTCATTTTTTATTATTTCAGGGCTACGCCCATGGCAGTGTGTATTATATGTTCTACGAAGATGTCATGGCTCCTGAACTTTTGTTGAAAAGGGGTGAGCCCTCATATCTTCGTAGGAAAATCTCGATTATAGTAGAAAAAGGGGCGTAGCCCTGACATCTTATCTAATCAAAGTAGTTGATAAGCCTCCCTACACTATTTTTGATATTCTGTGAATCGGTATCGTGACACCGCGTTTCAGAATAATTCGTTTGTTGGTAAGACCCCAAATTGTAGTATCAACTACATATTTTGTATTTTGGTCTTCAAAATATATTTTGCTCTTTATCTGTTCAAGATTGCCCAAGGTCAGGGCCCTTTCAAGATCATATATGCGTTGTGCAATTTCCTGACTGTCCTTTAAAACATCTTCAGCAGGATAGCGTAAATTGCCAAGCGCTTCTTTTTGGATCAATGCGTGTTCTGCGTTCATAGGATTGTTTTTTTTGAGGTTGATAAAATCATATTAATGAGGATTGACTATCAAATTTTATTGGTTTGTTATGCAATGCCTTATGCTGTGCATTTTAGAAACAACGCTGAAAAGCCTTTGTAAAGCTTAAAAGTCTATCATCCTGTTAAAAAAAGAGATCAATAAGACAGTTAAAAATCTTTAACAAATTATATTTTATAAATCTTTTAATAAATATAATAATATAGTTTCAATAATAAAAATATTAGTTAATAATATTGAAATAATTAATATTTCGGAATAAAATATAATTGTCTGAAAAAGCAAAAGGCCTAATATCCTTTATAGTGATATTAGGCCCTTATTGATATTGACAAACTTGGTTTTTTACAAAACCCCCTTCAACTCCAAATTCGACAGATGCATAATCAGACAATATTTTTCGCCATTTGTTCTGCCTTCCAGAAATGCGCGGTAAGCCTTGCCGCCATCCTGAAAAACCAGTGGCTCCAAGCCCTTTGCGCCAGCACCGACGAGCATCAGGGAATTGCTTGCTTCCAACTCTTTTGCGATATTGAAAAGGAAGTCGAAAGTAAGACCGTTGCTGTGGCTGAGCTGATATTTTTTACCGAGCACAAATTTTTGAATCAGATCCTTTTTGGGAAAAAGTTTTCCCGATAAACGGACCGGAGTTTCCAACAGTACATTCGAAACGCTTTCTTTTACAGGTCTTTCCTCTACCAGAGTACCGTCGGGTTTAAAAACCTTTTCAACTCTGCTCAGTTTAAAAACAGGTTTCAGGTTTTTATCCAAATAGAGCTTGGTGCTGCTTTCAATAAATTTTCCGCAGAGATAGAGGTCAATTTCAGGATCTTCTTTCAGGATTGCATCTGCAATTTTTTCAGCATCCCCAAAACGTTTCATAAGACCCTCGAAAGCAGTATTTGCAGGTGCTTTCAATACCCTAAGTGTGCGTATGGCTTTACCTTCTTTTGTCACGGTTTTAACAGACGGCTTTTTAACAAAACCGGCAAAGGTAATCTCTGTATTTCTGCCTTTCTGATCGGCAAGATTTATTCTTCTTGACATAACTCAATAATTTGAGAATTTGAGAATTTGAGAATTTGAAAATGATGGAGTGATCTCAATAATTTGAGAACTGAATGGAGTGAGTTCTATAATTTGAAAATAGACATACTTTGAAAAGTACCTTCTACTCTCTACTCCGTACAAAAGTACTAGAACATACTAAAGTCAATATCCTCTTCCTCTGTACTTTCTTCTTCATTTTCCTCAATCGGAATAATAGTTTTATTGTCCAAAAATTCAAATTTAAGCGCTGTTCCGGTCAGTGCAAAGATTTCTTTACCGTTGCTGATGATATAAGCATCGGCTGCCTCATAATCGGCTCTATAGTTATACACAAATGAATAGGCCTTGTCTATTTTTAATTTTGACAATGCTGTATCGCGATCAGCATCATTTTCAAAGGAAAGCTGATAGGCCAATTCTACCTGCAGGTCCAATACTTTTTCCAAATCATCTTCTTTGAGCTCCGATTCGATATCAAAGACAGAGGGAATCAGTTCCGGCACGCTGCCGTCAATTCTCACAGTCTTTATTTCACTTTTATCAACTTCATGCAGCTGCTCATCCACTT
>JBIKQC010000304.1:0-6171 GCA_044349855.1 Saprospira sp. | reverse complement strand
TCATCGCTGATATTCATGCTTGGAGTCCCCTTGTAGTCTTTTACTGTGCCTGTTATGCATACCTTTCTTCCTAAAAGTTCATTTTCAGGCGCATAAGAAAAGTTTTTGCTGTCTTTTTCCCAAATGGACACTGAAAATATCTGTTTTGGAAATTTTATGTCTAAATTAATAAACACTGCACCCGATTTAGTTTTTTTTGTAGAAACCACTGTGCCGCAGACTGTTATTTTTTGATCGAGAAAGTAAAGTGCATCGATTGTATTGACACAATTTTTAGGCATTTGTTTATTGGTCATAGGCGGTAAATCAGGCATACTTGCGGCTTCCACTTCCTGTTCCCATTTAGTTGGGTCTGCCATCTTTTTCAGTTTTACCTGCAGCTCCGGGCTTAAATTGCCAAAAAACTTGAGACCGGTCAATCTTTCGATACTGTCTACTGAAACAGCATAGCTGATAACCGGATAAGGGCAGCTTTTATTAGGTAAAACAAAGCCAATAGCTTTCTGATCCGGGCCTTCTATGTCTAAGACTACCTTGTAACAATATTCGGGAATACTCACTTTGTTTGGGCCTTGCGTCAGTTGCGGCAACCCCTCGCGCAGTACAGGACCTGCAATAACAATAATTTGTTCATTGCTACCCAATACCGCCTCACGTATCCAGTTCTCAAGTTCGGCCCAACGTTCGCGGTTAAATTCAGGGCGTTGCGGACTCATATTCGAATAAAAATAAGATTCGCTGATTGCCTGAGCTGACCATCTGAAATCGGCAGAAGGAGCAATATGTCCACGGTCATAGCCACTATCCCAATAGTCATCTTTTGTAGCAGAGCCTGATTTCACTAAGGAATCTTCTCTAAAATCATTGGTTCGCGTCAGGTTGCCCTGACGTACATCTGGAGTAACAACATGTGTCACCCAATTGGGTTGCTCATGTTTATCGTTGTAAGACAGGATCATTGCACAATGCTCAACAAGCTGACTGCCTTCGCGGATGGTGGGTAGCCCCATTTGATTAAGGTCAACAGCAATTTTCTGCAATTTCAACTGCTCCAATTTTTGAACCATTATTAGCTGCTTGGCTAATAATTCATTTTTCTCGATTTCGAGCTGTTTGATTTGCTCACTCAGCGTTTGAGCTTTGCCCTTCGCAATTATAAACAGGCAGATAATTAGGAGGGTGTTGAACTTTATATTGCGCATGTAGAACTTTTTATACTTTGCAGTAATTGATATATCAATCAAAACTGCTTTTTTAATAGCAATTTATCCAAAGTAAACAATAATAACCCATAGCTCAGCACATGGAACAGTTATTTAATATAACGGTAACACAACAAGGAAAATTTGCGCAAATTAAAAGGGTAGATGACTCTTATTTTATGGTCTTAAATTTAGTGATTCAGTTATCTCTAAAACACAAAGTTCAAAGCATTAAAAAAGCCCCAAATAATGGGGCTTATAATATCATTGTAGATATGTTGTTTTGTGATGTTTTGAGGCGGTTACTTTCCAATACAGAAAGTAACTTTAATTGATTATCAGGCATTTAAAAACAAAGGGTACAAATAGGGTACAAAATCTTTAAATAATAATCTGTTGGTTAAGTTTGGGTATTTCAAAAATAGGATTATTTCTGCAAATGGATGATTACTAAAGAGTATTAGTGAAATTTACAACTAAAATGGAGGCCAGATACCATTATAAACGGGGCGAAACTGAAAAGCCAAATGAGTAAGGTCAAAAAAAAAGTATAATGAAAAACATTAAAGTTGCACTCCTACTTACGTCATTTTTCGTATTATTTTCTACTATGACAATAGCACAAATTTCTGCTAATTACAATGAAGTAATTTCAAAGCAAAAGAAAGGTCAGATTGATAAATATATTACACAAAAAGGAGAAGAATTTAAAGTAGGTGACACAATTACAATTGGTGTTGCCTTTAGGAATGAACAATTTGATTTTATTCAACAGAATGCAGGTATATCCTACTATCCTTTACAAAATACGGCATCCAATAGTAAAGTGGTAATAAAATCCATGAATATCAAATCGAAAATTGTAGTTGTAAACACTACAAAGCCACAAGGATATGTTTATGGGCTCTTAATTGTCAACTTTGAAAGTGCTTTATTAAATGGGGAAGTTATGTCCAAAATTATGAGTTCTGACGAAGCATTAAGTGAATTAAAAAAGTGCAAAGATAAGTTAGATTTGGGTTTAATTTCAGAGGAAGAATATAAAAAGAAGAAAGAAGAGTTGTCAAAGTACATAAAATAAAATCATTCTTCTTCCAATATCGGTTTATCAAAAGTTTCAACCTTTTCTATTAGTCCTTTTAATATTTTCAGTTCTTCAACTGTCAATTTTGAATAATCCGGTTCAGGTCTTACAATACGGATAGTAAGTTTATTATTGTCTTCACTTTTATCTGTTATCTCTTTCCTGGATAATTTAGGCAAAAGATATTCCTGCAATGACAGTCACAGTTTTACCCGGTCATTAAATCTTTTTTAATTTTTATCAATAAACAAAACCCATTATACAAATCAATGTATAATGGGTTTGTGTAATATGCTGTTAATTTAGATTTTGTTTGCCTATGTAAAATAAGGGCATTCCATTATTACTAAGATTATTAGTTTTTACCCAACTTTTGCCCAAGATAGATTAATAAAAACTGTCGATAAGGGGTATTCAAAGTACTTAAAACTCTATCAAATTGAATCTGTAGATAATTTTGTTTTTGACGGTTATCAGAAAGCATATTCCAATATTCTAAAATGCCATCGAGTGCATTTTTTCTATTTTTAACAAGGCTGCTATGATTTAAGTTAAGTATTTCAATGAATGCTCCTACTTGATTCTTTTTACAATCCAAACAGTTAGGCTTTGGTGTAATAGTTCCATCACGATTTGATTTAATATAAGCATGATTTTTGTCTTTCGTTACTTGTGCATCACTATAGAAGATAATAGTAGGCAATATTTCGCTACCTCGAATTGGTTCACAAAATTTTTTTCCGTTTTCATCAGAATTGGTGTTCTTACAAACCGCTACTAAGTTATGATAATTTGTAGAATAAGGAACATTATGTTCTTTTGGAATCACATGCTCTATTGATGCTTTTTCTAAAATTAAAGTATTTTGACAATATGCACATAAACCATATTGTTCATCCAATAAATATTTTTTCGCATTCACAATACTTCGCAATGCGCTAAAATCAGATTTGTAATCATAAGATCTGGTTCCTGTTCCTTTAGTAAACCAAGTATCCCAATCAAGAGGCTGAATTTCTTTTTTAGGTATGTATTGCATCCGGATTTTCTTTTTTATATTTATTCCAAGCAATTAAAGAGCGTGCTTTTTGAATTTCTTTATCTTCAATCCCTAACAACTCTTCGAGATTGTTTAATAAGTCTTGAAATTTTTCAATAGGCAACTCTTCTTCTATCATATTAAAAAGTAAATCCAATTTTTCCTGTGTTGCAATATGTCTATCAGTAGCATGTAAAATATTATTTAGAACCAAGTTAACTTCTTTGCCAAAATATTTTTCACTGCAAATGCCAATACTATGATCTTTTTCTATAACAAATAATTTCCCTTTAGCATAGTTTGCAACAACTATAGGACTGTGAGTAGTTGCAAAAAATTGCACTTTTGGAAAAATGCGTAACAAATTGGAAATGATATTACTTTGCCAAACAGGGTGCAGGTGTAGGTCAATTTCATCAATTAAAACAATGCCGTTTGTTTCTTTCAATATATTTTCACCCAAATGAGGGTTTAGCTGAATGCATCGATAAACCATGTCAGCAACCATTCCAATTGTGTTCCGATAACCATCGCTCAATTGATGAAAATAACGGAATTCTCCATCTAAAATTCCAACAATATCATCTTTTGCATGGCTAAATGCCATGCTTTCCCAGCCAGGAATCATAGAACTAACAGCATCATTGATTACCTTTAAAAACAACAAATCGCTTTCCTTATTAAATTTTCTAACTTCGTCATCCAAAGTCTTATACCAAGATAAAAAAGCTTTGCTTGTTGTATCCGGAACTAAACAATCAGGATATGCCATTAGGATACCCTCCCCTTGTTTTTGAAACTCAATTGCTTTATGGTCTTCTCCCCACAAACGCCCTGTTCCATAATAAGCAAATAAGGGAAAAAGTACGGAGCCTATTTTTCGGCTTTCTCTTACTTTTGATTTTATAAGGCTTATAATTTTTTTGTCCGGCGCTTTTACCTCAGCAGACAACTCTTGATTTATAGTATATTTTATATTTGTAGTTTTTTCAAAAACTGTTGAATCACATTCAATGACTAATGGTAGTTGTGGTTTTTGTTGATTATTGAGTGTTATTGATCTAACGTCATCCGTTTTCGGAAATTTAGTTCTTGCTTTACTCGTGATTTGCCCTACACAACTAACTGCTATTGATAAGGAAGCTACTTCCAATAAAGCAGATTTCCCACTGCCATTTCCCCCTACAAATAAATTAAAATTTGGATGAGGGGTGAGACTAACCTGCTCAAAGCACTTATAGTTTCTAATAGTGATTTTTTTTATTTTCATATAATTCCATATTTAATTACAAAAATAAAAGATTAAGGTAAAGAAATCTTACTTTCCGATACAAAACTTACTGAATATATTCTCCAACAAATCCTCCACATCCACTGTCCCAGTTATCTCACCCAAATACCTCAGCGCATGTCTGATATCCATTGCCAGAAAATCTCCGGTGATATGAAGAGAGAGGCCGTTTAAGACTGAAGAGAGTGATTCATAAGCTCCATTCAGAGCCTGATAGTGGCGCAGATTCGTCACGACCGTACTTTCAGTGCTGATATTGCCATCGAGGACCAAATTGTAAAGTGCTTTTTTGAAAGCATCGATATTGTCTTTGTATTTGGCCGAGATCTGAAAATGAGCTAAAGGGATTTCCATCGCTATTTTATTGGCTATCAACGGATTTTGCTCCTGTATCTCGTCAATTTTATTGGCGATGACGAGCACCGAAAGTCCTTCTTTGCAAAGCTGTGAAAGGTCTTTTTCCACTTCTTCCGGAGAAGTACGAATGACATCGTACACATAAACAAGAATAGTAGATTGCGCAATCTTTTCAAAAGTTTTTTGCACACCCATTGCCTCAATCTGATCACCAGCTTCGCGGATACCGGCGGTATCGATCAGCCGGAAAAGTACGCCATTTATATTTAGATTTTCCTCGATGGTATCGCGGGTGGTACCGGCAATTTCCGATACAATGGCCCTTTCTTCATTGAGCAGGGTATTGAGCAGGGTCGATTTTCCGGCATTGGGTCTGCCCGCAATAACTGTACTCACGCCGTTTCTCAGGACATTGCCGAGCTGAAAGGAATCCATCAGTTTACGGATAATACCCAGAATTCTTTCTACCAGATCCTGCAGGTCTTTACGGTTGGCAAATTCCACATCCTCTTCACCAAAATCGAGTTCAAGCTCAATGAGACTGGCAAAATGGATAAGTTCTTCGCGCAATTTCTTGATCTCATTGGAAAAACCGCCGCGGATCTGTTTCATCGCCAATTCATGCGATGCGGCAGAATCGGAGGCGATAAGGTCGGCAACGGCCTCGGCCTGTGCCAAATCCAGCTGTCCGTTCAGGAAGGCGCGAAGGGTAAATTCTCCCTGACGGGCCATACGGGCGCCATTGCGCATAAACAACTCCATGAGCTGCTGCTGAATATAGGGCGAACCGTGGCAGGAAATTTCCACCACATGCTCCCGCGTGTAAGAATTGGGTCCGATAAAAACAGTTACGAGTACTTGATCAACAGGGCGGCCATTTTCGTCACAGATATAGCCCAAATGGGCTGTGTGACTCGCTACTGCCAGCAAATTTTTTCCTTTGAACAGTCGGGATGCTATATTAATGGATTCAGTGCCGGAGATTCTGATTACGGCGATGGCACCCAGGCCGGGGGCAGTAGCAACCGCTGCAATGGTATCCTGTAGATCGAGGTAGTTTATCATTATTATGGTTTTACCTTAAATTCCTTCAACTGTCTTTCCGATTTTAGCTCGCCATTAATATCGAGGTAAATAAACTTTATTGGCCCCACTCTATCAGCAACGATTACTTTAGTATAAGGCTTGATAAAATATT
>JBIKQC010000303.1:0-6195 GCA_044349855.1 Saprospira sp. | reverse complement strand
CGAATGATATTTGGGTATTATCTGATGAGAATAAATAGAAAATTATTAATTAAGTAATTAATAATGGGGACATCCAAATTATTGGTTGCCCCCATTTTTTGTGCGCTTATTACTGGCTAAATCTGTAAAAGGTAGTTTTTAAAACTAATCTTATTATAATACGAATTTATCAAAGAACATCAAGTGATGCTTCATATATAATATTTGATTAGGGAATTATTGACTGAGTGTACGTAGTCTAACGATCTCTCAATTACCTATAAAAGTACAATTAGTAATACAGTCACACCAATAACAATAACTGCAAAGGCCAAAAGTATCCAAACCCAGATGTTATTTGCACAATCATTACAATCATCACAGGAAAAATCTAAACAATTATCGCAACCTTTTTCGAGGCAGGTTTCACAACAGGCACAGAAACAGGCAGTACAGCAGGCAGCGCAGATCTGCTCCAAGCAGCCTCCTTTGAATAATTCTCCTTTACGGAGTTGTTCAAACATTTTTTTGAAGCTTCTTTTTTTCTTCTTTTTAGCCTTTCTTTTTTTACCGACTATGACGCCCAAACCTATTGCAGCAATAAAGGCTGCCAAAAAAGCTGTCCAGGTAAAAACGATTGCATTGTTATTGCTGATGCCCATATATTCAGGAGTACGAGGTGCCACAAATACCGCCACAGAAAGCATCTGATAACGCAGATTTGTCGCCATGTTTTTTGGAGAATCGCAAGTAAGCTGACGGGCAAAGGCTCTTGCCTGTTGCCATCTTGCTGAAATCCGTTCTCTGAATCGTAATGGAACCGTACGTTCCCTGTACAATTGCATAGCAATATTTGATCTAAGCCTTGAAAAGTAAAGATCGACTCTTTCGGGCTCGAGGGCCAATTGTCCCAAAGCAGTTTGAATCGAATCCTGCGTTCTGTAAATCAATGTTCTTGTCAATTCCAATTCTGCTTCAGATAGCGTTCTTTCGGCATTGAAATACAATAGGAGCGGATTGAAATGATGTTGGAAGGCATCTTTTTCAATATCTTCAAAAGCATCGAGCAGATAGGCGAGGAGACCGAATCGGTAACCCAGTAGAGCCGCTTGCTCCGCAATTTCGGCTTTGCCGACGGCAGTTGCACCCTGTCTGAAAATCAGTGAACTCAATTGTGCGGTTGGTTCGGCAAAAAATTCAATAAAACCGGAAAGGTCTTTTTCTGTAGGAACTGCAGCTTCTCTGACCGCCTGTTGGCCGGCCCAAAAACTCAATTCTTTTTGATCAATACCCCATTTTTCAAGGTGTTTGGTTGCTTTTGCAAAGGATCCCGAATAAAACCATCGGGCAAAACGCCAACTCATACGGCCCGTATCTGCCGCATGATCTTCTATTTTTAATTCACTCAGAAAAAGGTTAGCATCGGCAGCATATTGCAATGAAACCGGTGTTTCTCCCTTTGGCATAGTGAAACAGCGATTGATAGCCTGATAAGCTCCGCCCCATTGGCTCAGGTCCTGTTCTGACCATTCAGAGAGCAGTTCAGCCAAAAAAACAATATCAAAATTCAATAGAAAACGGGTTTTATGCCCGTAACTATTGCCCATCGCTTTGCAAACACCGCAGTAATGCATACGGTGAAATCGATAATTGGGATCTTGTTTATGGGAGCAGCCTCCTTCCGGGCGCATTATTCCAAACATAGGTTATTTTTTGAGGATTGAAGATTATGGTATTTTGTAGAAAGTATTAGGGTTAGTATCAGGTATCAGGTATTTGGTATCAGGTATTTGGGAATTCCAGTTGATCAGTGGCCACTAAATCAATGGGTACTAAAATACTGTTTCTGATTTACCCACCCGGCAGAGGCCATTCCACCGATATAAACTTAGGCATAAAGCCCATTCGGACAAAGTTGAAAGCCCAAGGAATTGTTTTAAGCAGGATGTCAAATGAGCCTTTTTCCACCTTGAGTTTCCATCGGTCAGCTTCTTCTTTTATATTGCCTTCCCGAAGGATAAAAGTACCTCTAAGGGCATCCGGAGTCATGGTTTTCATTCTTGGCCAGTTGGCAATTGCGCCCGATAACAGACCCGAAGCAATACGTTTTTCCTCATCAGAAAGTCCTATATCCATGGGAACAGGAGTACTCAAAGGAAGTCCGCAAATGATTTTATTTAATACCAATTCGTTTTCAGGATGCTCTGTTTTTCCGGTAGCAATAAATTGAAGCAGGTGCACACCCTTTATTTGTGCTTCTTCGCTGATAAACTTATTTTTCTCCAGCAGATTCAACATGGAAAACAAACGGTGAAAATAGGGATGCAGCAGAACCAATCCGGCATTTTTGATGTAAAGCGGTTCATCGACCGGTTTTTCAGCCTTTTTCTTGGTATCCTTTTTCACGGGCTTTACTTCCGATTTTGGTTTTTTGCCGGTTTTTAACTGTTCTATTGTCTCTTTTTTCACTTTTTCCAATTCTTCTTTTTGTTCTTTTTTCTGTTTGACGACTTCACCGAGCAATACTCTTTCTGTCTCGGCAATTTCGGCTTTGCGTATTTCGACGGCAGCTCTTATTCTCAGGAAACTGAGCCTTATGTTGTTGCGAACACGCACAAGTGACTGTCGCAGATTGTTATCTATAGGGGCTGCAAAAAATGGATTGAGACGGTCATTTTGAGACATTTCCAGATTCAGTAACTGACGGCGCAGATCATCTGCTTTTTCTGCAGTTTCGGATTTTTCAATGCCTTCCAATA
This sequence comes from Saprospira sp., assembly GCA_044349855.1. Classification (GTDB taxonomy): domain Bacteria; phylum Bacteroidota; class Bacteroidia; order Chitinophagales; family Saprospiraceae; genus Saprospira. The sequence goes on along the minus strand of JBIKQC010000303.1, from coordinate 3,457 downwards.
ATGCCTTTTGTTCTTTTCTGAGTTTTTGCAGTGTTTTGGCAATTAGTGTACGCAAATGACCTTGAACACGACGTTGCAGATAGTCGCTTCTGTTTTCCAAGTTTAGCCATATTTCGCTCAATTCTTCCAAATTGAGTTTTGGCAATGATTTTAATAATTCCGCTTCTGTTTCAATAATAGCGGGCTGTTCCTCCTGTTCCCAAGTTGTCAGAATATCTTCCCATCCCATTTCTCTGACAAAGTCTATCCAGTCAGTTCTTTCTTCTCCCGGAAGTCGACGCAGTCTTTCACGCAGGCGGACATAGCCATTTTCCATGTCATCTGAAAGTTGTTCCAATTCTTCAGACTCAGGTAGAGGCGGCATTGCCACAGATTTTAACTGCGGGTATTCGGCCAAAGCCGCTTCAGCCTTTTCAATTTCAATATCAAGTTCTTTCTCTTGAGTTTTCAATAGACGAACAGAAAAGGGTTCATTCACCATCAGCAATTCCAATTCCCCTTCAAATATGGCAATTTGTTTCTGATTGACAATCTGCTGAAGTAATTGTTCTCCGGATGTCTTTTCCAAAAGTGTCAATCTCAATTTCTCAATTTCCGCTTCAGTGTCAGCAATTTTTTTGTACAATTCCTCAGGATCTGTGGGTATTTCTATATCCCCCTGTATTTGAGGCTGTTCTTTATGCAAAATATAGACGAGACGCTGACTGAGCTGCTGATATTCCATCTGCAGGTTCTGCATCTGTTCTTTAAGATTTTCCTTTTCCGTCTGATCCTCAGTAGCTTCCGATTGTTCCTTAATGTCCTGTATTTCAGTTTGCATTAGCGCCAAAATAAGCGAACTGCTATAGGAAGGAGCCTGATAAACCTTTCTTTTCCATTCGTTTATTATGGCAATCCGCTGACGTTGAGTGACCTGTGTAGCATCTTTTAACAAGATCTGCATATAGTCCCGCATTATAAAGGGTCTGTCGGACGATTGAATAATATATTTCAAAAGCGCTTCTTTTGCCACAGACATGCGCTCGTCACCCAAGGCAATGCCAAGGTCAGTAATATATTTTTTAATGATAGGCATAGTTCTGGCACCGATCATCAGTACAATTTCCCAGAAAACAGCATCGGAAAATTCCAAACTCAATCTGCGTCTGGCCGGCGGATTGGATAAAACTGTTTCCAACAGTTTTTGAATCGCTGAAGGCTGTTTGGTCATCAGTTCCAAAAGCAGTTGTTCCATAGCTGCAGCAGAGCTGTAGCCGGCTTTGAAAGCAATATCTGCAAAAACACCTTTGAGGATAAAATCTGATAAAACTTCGTATTTTTTATCTTCAGGAATGACAAGCCCTTCTTCCTCCTGTTTGCGTTTGAATGCTGTTTCCAGCAATTCCTTTTCAACTTCCAGAATGTCTTTGTCTCCCGTAAGGGGCCGCACAATATCGGCAAAAATGCTAAGACGGGTACCCTGATTGTTATTGGAAAGATTGGTAATATAATCAAGCAGGGTGGATGGGGAAATGTTAAATTCTTTTCCAATTTCAGTAACGACGTCCTTCACAAAACTCTGCGGATTGAGTGCAGTGAGTGTAGTAAATAAGATTTCAGTGACTTTGCTCCATTTAAAGGATTTGACAGGAACACCATTCAGACTTGGTAGAATCTTCGATTCGATGATCTTTTGCAATAAGAGCGCAACGGAAACGGCGAATCCGGCAAAATTTGGAAAAAGTGTTATTAGTACTTTCTCCAAAACTTCTTCACTCAACTGATTGATCAGACGCTGCCAGACCACAGGATTTCTGCCGACACGGGAAAATGCCTGACGCATTTTTTCGGAATCTTTTTCTGCAAATTCTTTGAATATACTCTCTACACTACTTTCACGATAAGCTTCTGCCCACCAGGGCACGGAGCCATATTGCAGGAAAAAGATCAGAAAATCGAGCTTTGAATTTTCACTTTCTACACTGTCTTCCTTTTTTTCTTCAGTAGCTAATTTTATGGCTTCGGAAATCTGTTCAATTTGACTGATCCGATCATCCAACTTTTTCAGTTTCTCCCTGATGTCATGTTCTTGTTTTTTAAGCGCCCGTCGTTCTTTGTTTTCCAACTGGAGATTCAGGCTGTTGGCAATTTCGGCGAGACGGGCCTGCATCCGGCTCCTGTCGCGCAGCAGCAGGGCCAGACTATGGTCAAATTCACTGCGAAGTTTTTGTCTCTGTTGCGGAGTGATGGCTTTTTCAAAGGCTTTGATCAGTTTTTCCTGCAATTTTTCAAAATCAGCAGCCAGTTCTGAAAGCTGCTTTCGGATTTCTTCCTGTTCCAACAGCGCTTCTTCTGTCTGAATTTTTCGAAGGCTGTTCAACTGTTTTTCCAATTCACTGCGCTTTTCGGCAATTCCGGCGGCACTTTCAGGTGCAGCAATGCCCATTTTCTGCATTTCTTCCTGCAGTTCGGAGAGTTGGCGACGCAACTGATTCCGCTCTTTTTTGAGCGTTTCCATTGCTTCAGCACTAAGGCCTTTTTCTTCCAGAAGAACTTTCAGTTCGTCGATTCGGGCTTTCAGGGCCTGTTGTTTTGCCTTGGCCTCCTTTCCGTCTTTCTTAATAATTTTGATACTTTCGGCAATCCCGGGCTCTATTTCATTGATGATGCGCAGCAGTTCACTTCGGGTCAGGTCATATTCCAGATTTGAGCGAAGCTGTATTTCCTGATAAAAAGCTGCCAATAGTTCTTTATAGGATTTTGAAGATCCGGCAGCTGCTTTCTCCAAGGAACTGCGGGCAATAATTTCTTTTGAAAAACGGCCACGCTGACCGATCATCAGCTCAACAGCTGTTTGTTTTATGCTTTGAGTGTTTAGGTTGGAACGCTCAAATTCTTTGATTATTCCATCGAGAAAACGGCGATTTTCTTCAGCAATGGGTTCCAAAAGCAGAAAAATCTGTTCGGTTGTGAACTGCATAACAAGACGTCGGACGAAAGTCTCATCGCCCAGATGTTTTTCAATCATCCGTTGCAGGGGGATCAATTTTTTTAATGTCAGTCTTGTGAAGAGTTCCTGAACAGATTGGCGGCTTTCGGTGCTCGCCCAATAAGGAATAGACCCCTGTGAAAGGAAATATTCCAACACGTCTAGTTCAGAATATTGACCGCTGAATTCAGTTTTTACACCGGTCACATCGCCTGTTACATCCTGTTCGTCAACATGTTTATATTTGCTTTGAATGGCTTCAACAATATACTGAGTCAGTTCTTTTTCGTTGTATTTTAATTTTTTGCCGCTGCCCAATTGTTCCAAAGCATATTCCAAAGCTGCTGACATGATGGCTCTGCTCACACTTTTTTGACCGCGCATTGCAGTGTATCGCTGTCCCAATCTGCGGCGCACAGTTTCTACCAGTTTCATGGCCTCTTTCCCGTGTTTTTGGTACAAAAGTATCAAAAGCCGGTCAACATATTT
>JBIKQC010000302.1:0-6212 GCA_044349855.1 Saprospira sp. | reverse complement strand
TGAGCCGTAGGCAGCGTTTCAGAATGGCTGAGGCAGCAGCATATAGAAGCGGCCCTTTCGGGGTACTGTTGAGTCGTTCGGCCGAACGATTCAACAAACTCCCGGTTTTTATTTTTCAGTGGTTTTACAGCTCCTTCGGAGCTTTCGGGGCGAGCTGTTCTTAGGCATGAAATGACGTAGTGATGAAAGCTCCGTAGGAGTGACCTGTTCTTTTGTTCAGCCCCATTGGGGCGATATCTTTGTAGCCCAAATGGCGAATATTAAATAGAGCTCCTTCGGAGCGGCATCTTTGATCATCTCATCCTGCCGGAGGCATTCTTTTTTCTTGATAAAAAAGAATCAAAAAATCAAGTCGCAGCTAACGATAAAATTGGGCGTCGCTGTCGATACTCCTGAAATTATTTTTCCACTCCTGCCCAATTTTCTCTGACCTGCGACGATTCAAAAGCGGTCTCCTTCGGAGTAGTTTATTCTGCCAATTGTCTGGTATTTTTGGAGTTATATTATTGTCAAAATTAAAAAAGAGGAGATAAGTTCATAGAACTGTCTCCTCTTTTAGGGTTACTTTTTTAAAGCAGTGTCAAATATATGAAACTACACTAATTTCACTTTTACAGCATTTAAGCCTTTTTTGCCCTGTTCTTCATCATATTCTACATTGTCACCCTCACGGATATCATCCTTGAGACCTGAAACGTGAACAAATACATCATCACCACCGTTTGTGGGTGTGATAAATCCGAATCCTTTCTCCGAATTGAAGAATTTTACGGTTCCTGTTTTCATAATATTAAAAAATTGAAATTTAAAAATTAGCCAAAATACTTGACTATGCACTATAATGCACAAAGGTAAATATATTTATTAGCATATTCATATTAATCAATCACTTAATTAATAAAAAAATGAAAATCATTAAAAAAAACAGCTTGATTAAATTTTTCAGGCAGAAGTTTTAATATCAGTATGCGGATTTGAGATTGATTTTTTCGTACTTTTGGGGATATTACAAACAAACAAACAAAAGAATGCTGAAAAAATTTCAAAAAACAAATCTCCTGACTGCTGTACTGACTTTGGCTCTTCTAATGCAGTATATGGGCGTTAAATCCCAAACAGCACAGACCATTTATACCAAAAAAATCTATGAAATTCCCATGAGGGATGGTATAAAACTACACACCATAGTATATATTCCCAAAGACACTTCAAAGATTTATCCAATTCTAATGACCCGCACCTGCTACAGTATTGCCCCATACGAAGCAGATAAGATACCCCAAAAGATAGGACCCAATCCCTACCTGATGAAGGACGGCTATATTTTTGTCTATCAGGATGTACGCGGCCGCTTTATGTCTGAAGGAGAATTCACAACAATGACTCCTAATATACCCGGAAATGAGAAAAATGGTATTGATGAAAGTTCTGATACTTACGACAGTATAGATTGGCTATTAAAGAACCTGAAAGGTCATAACGGCAAAGTGGGTATGTGGGGCGTTTCTTACCCCGGATTTTATACTGCTGCAGCCCTGCCCGATGCTCATCCTGCTCTTAGGGCATCTTCACCGCAAGCTCCTATTTCAGATTTCTTTTTCGATGATTTTCACCATAACGGTGCTTTCTTGCAGTCCTATCTTTTTGCATATCCTGTGTTCGGTTATCAAAAACCAGAAAAAACTACAAAAGGCTGGTACAATCAACATTTTATTAAAACCGATAACAAAGACGGTTATGATTTTAACCTCAAATTAGGTTCGCTAAAAAATGTAGACAAGTACTATAAGGGGGATAATTTTTTCTGGAAGGAAACAATAGAACATCCAAATTACGACAGTTTCTGGCAGGCAAGGAATCTGCTGCCTCATCTCAAAAATGTAAATCATGCGGTTATGACAGTCGGAGGGCTATTCGACGCAGAAGATCTTTATGGCCCTTTCAATATTTACAAAACACTGGAATCCAACAATCCGGGGATAAACAATACATTGGTAATGGGCCCTTGGGCGCATGGCGACTGGCACAGGGAGACAGGTAAACAGCTGTTAAATCACATCTACTTTGGCGACAGCATCTCTACATTTTTCATGCGTGAAATAGAACGAACCTTCTTTAACTGTCAACTCAAAGGTGATTGCGACAAAAAACTGCCCGAGGCTTTGATATTTGACTCCGGAAAAAACAGTTGGTCATCTTTTGATAACTGGCCTCCGAAAAATTTACCTGCATTCGAATTGGCATTTGGCAAAAACGGTGAATTGCTAATCAACAAAAAAAGTGAAGCAGGGCTTGAATTCAGTTATAACAGCGACCCTGCAAATCCTATACCCTATCGTTCAGAAACAGAGGACCTAGTTTTTACACCTAGGGCATATATGACCGATGATCAGCGGCATTGTTCAAAAAGAGCAGATGTTCTGTCTTTTCAGACTGAAGTTTTAACCGAAGATTTTACCCTCAGCGGAGAAATACTTGCCAAACTGCAAGTGGCTGTCAATGCTAAGGATGCCGATTTTATTGTTAAAATTATTGATGTCTTTCCTGACAAAAATCCTCCGTTAATTTATGCTAATCCAAAAATAAAAGCTGCTGGCTATCAGATGCTTGTCCGAAGCGAAATTATGCGCGGACGCTTCCGTGATGGTTTTGAAAAACCGATAGCATTTAAACCAAATGAAAAAACAGCTGTCAACATAAAACTGCAGGATATTCACCACAGTTTCAAAAAAGGACACCGGATCATGATTCAAATTCAAAGCAGCTGGTTTCCTCTTTTTGACCGAAACCCTCAAACCTTTGTTGAAAATATTTACAAGGCGGATGATAAGGATTTCAAAAAAGCAAAAATCACCATCTTTGGTGATTCTGAAATCATCATAGGAAATTTAAAATAAGGTAAATTTAGATTATAAATACTAAAAAGGGCTGCGAAAAATGTCGCAGCCCTTTAATTATAACTATTATTTAATTGTTACTTACTAATCTTAGAGACAGCTCTTACAACTGTTCTTTCAGTTTGGTTGTGTGTAACACGTAGTATGTAGGTACCCGAAACGTAAGGACTAAGATCGACAGCAAGAGTATTTAATCCTGTCATAGCCTGATATTCATTTTGTTTGAGTACTCTACCCAATACGTCCATAACTTCAATTGTAACAGCTTCGTTTACATCAGCGCTAAACTGATAGTTAATAATGTCATTGGTTGGATTAGGGAAGAAATTATTCGAAATTTCTGAAGCTTTGTGTTCCAACACAACGACATTGGAATAAGATGCATCTCCGTTAATATCAACCTGACTCAATCTGTAGTAATTGAGACCAATTCTTGGGTGCTGATGCGTAAATTCATAAGGATTTGTTTCAGTTGAATTTCCGATAGCATCAACCTGTCCTATTTTTTGGAAATTAACTCCATCTAAACTGTATTCTACATCGAAATAATCATTGTCTGTTTCAGATGCAGTAGCCCATATTAAATGGTCAGTTGTGCCACGAATTTCACCTGTAAAGTATTTATAATCCACAGACAATAAGACCGTAGGAATTAAAATCACAGCTCCAGTACCACCTGAGAAATTGGTAAGGCCACCCATAGTTGACCAGTTGATACCATTCGAGGTAGTTCCTGTACCTGCACTTGTCAGCATCAGGAATGTTGGATTATCATCATAATCGGGAGCAGAATAAGGGGAACCCTGATTTTTGAACCAGAACCAGCCTTGAGCTCCAGAGTTATATTTGTAAGTATATCCACAGGCAGGATTTGCTGTAATCCAAGCCGCAGCAGCGTTAATAACAGCAGTTCTTTCGGCAGGCTGGAAGTAATAACGCACATTGTAAGTTCCGGACAGCGTACCAGAGTACTGTATATCCCAATTGCGTTCCATCTCAAACTGAACTTCGCCAATACAGGTTACACTATTGGCAGGATCGAGAAAATAAGCGTTATTGTCGCGGATAGTTGCAGTAACGGTACCTGCAGCACCGAGATTACCCTGTACTGAAAGAATAATATCATCACCTACATAGAAATGATGCCAACCAGCATTGTCGGTACAATAGGTATTTGTTGACATACCATTTGTTGCATAAATAAAGGATTTTACAACAATTGCTTTAGAACCATCTGCTGAAGCAGGGCAGCTACCTCCGTCGCGTCGTGCATAAACCGTAGTACTTGCAGTTGGCGAGAGGGTATAGGTGGTTCCTGTACCTAAAAAGGTTCCCGCACCATTAGGACCTGTGTACCAGCTTGTATTCAATCCACCAGAACCACCAGTTGCAGTAAGGGTTACTGTTGTGTTTGGACAAATTGAACCGCTAACACCAGTTAAAGTTGGCGCAACAGCAGCAGGCGTAAGATTTACAACGAGCAGATCAAACACTGCAGGGCAGACACCATTTCCTGTGCTTGTAAGTCTCAATGTAACAGTTCCGGCAGTAATATCCGCAGCAGATGGTGAATAAGTTGTAGAAAGTGCATTGGCATTGGCAAAAGTACCAGTACCGCTTGTAGTCCAAACGCCACCTGTGGCGTTGTTAACCGTTCCGCTTACAGCTACAGGAAGTGCAGCTGCACATACAGATTGGTCCAAACCAGCATTAACAGTGATTGCAGGAGCTACATTTACATTGAAACTACAAGTAGTTGTACCACCCGGGCTAGTAGCCTGATAAGATACAACTGTTGTACCAATTGGGAAACTGGAACCGCTTGGCAAACCTGCTGTTTGCGTAACCGTAATAGAAGCAGCAACTGTAGCGCTTACCTGAGTTAGGAAATTCTGAACAATAGTTTGAATCTCGGCATTAGTGTAAGCATAGCCGCCAGCACCAGCCACTAAAAGATAATATAATCTTGTAACACCTGTAAGTCCACTTAGTGTGTGAAGAGAATTGTCTGTATTGGTGTCAAAAGTATGAGAAGCACCTGTACCATTTGGTACGATGAAAGTCTGGTTAATTGATGGGTCGAATGCAGCATTAACACGTTTTACAAAAACATTATAACTTTGACAGCCCACTGTAACTGAATAGGTGAATCCGTTAGCAACACCACTTCCGTCAGCACCATTATTTCCAGTTACAGAAAAAGTATTAAGACCATTAATATTGGCAGCCATTACAAACATATTATTGAACAGGGTTGTAAAGTATTGCCCACCGGTTCCAAATGCCGTGTTTGGAGTTAGCACACCATTAGTATAAGCAATATTAGATGCTATATTTGTATTCATATAATTCCCACCATCATACATATCATTACCACCATCTGAGATAAATGTTCCTGTTGCTCCACCATCCAAAGTAAAATTGTAAGGACTTGCAATACCTGCCACAATGGCATTTCTATTGGTATTGAAATTATTGAGTACAGTACTAAGGCTAGATGTTGCACAAGGCGGATTACATGCATCAGTTGCAGTTGGTGTAGCAAAGGTAGCTACTGGACTACAAGCCTGTAGATTGATATTTGTCGGACAAGAAATTGTTGGTCCTCCAGGCAATCTTGTAATTGTAAAGCTACATGAGCTTGTTCCTCCACCGCCTGTTGCACTAAAGGTGACAGTACTTGTACCAACTGGGAAAGTAGACCCACTTGGAAGACCCGCAGTTTGGGTTACAGTGAGTGAAGGTGTTGAAAGCGTAGCAGCACTTACCTGTGTGAGGAAATTTTGTACGATGGTCTGAATTTGAGCATTGGTATAAGCATAGCCATTACTTCCAGCAACTAACAGATAATATAATCTCGTAACACCTGCCAAACCACTTAAGGTATGAAGTGAATTATCTGTATTGGTATCGAAGGTATGCGAAGCGCCTGTACCATTAGGCACAATAAATATTTGATTAATTGAAGGGTCGAAAGCTCCACTTACTCTTTTTACAAAAACATTATAAGATCTGCATCCAACAGTCACTGTATATGTAAAACCATTTGCAACACCACTTCCGTCAGCGCCATTGTTTCCTGTAATAGAAAAGGTTGACAGACCATTGATATCTGCGACCATTACAAACATATTATTAATGAGTTGCGTAAAGTACTGCCCACCTGTGCCAAATGCAGCGTTAGCAGTAACAACACCATTTGTATAAGCAATATTTGATCCAAGATTAGTGTTCATAAAGTTACCGCCATCATACATATCTAAACCACCATCTGAAATGCTGGTACCTGTTGTACCACCATCCAACGTAAAATTA
>JBIKQC010000301.1:0-6213 GCA_044349855.1 Saprospira sp. | reverse complement strand
ATTAACCCGTCAAAAATGGGTAAATACCCAATTGACTTTACGTTGCCTTATGCCTTGTTTTTCGGTATTTTATGTGTTGTCTTTGCTGTTATTTGGACAAAATATCTGAAAACAGGACCATTAGAGTGGGTAATGAGGAAATTAACTGACTAAATAAAGTTGAACAATGAAAACAAAAACTGCCACTAACATCGGTTTTGCAAAATGGCGGGTTCAGTGCTTCTATGAGAGTTTTGTGCGAGGTTCAAGTTCGGTTTTTCAATTGAGCATTTGTGCTTAAAATCCGCCACTTCGCAAAGCCGAGAAACGTTAATTACAAGCCATGAGGTAACTGCGAAAATTTTAAAGATATATGACAAACAAAGACTTTGAAAATATTAAAATATGCGCTTATCATGAGTCTGGGCATGCAATATTAGCCTATCTTGTAAAATGGACGGTTAAATCCATTAAGATTGAATTAAAAAAATGGCAATCTTTTTCGTGGAGTTACAAATTATGATTACGGAAATGATGAAAATTTTGTTCATTACATAGAAAATTTTTATCTAAAATGAAGATTTCTATAACAAGATTAGTAATCGAGACAAAGAATATTTACAAACAGTTATTAATCGCAAAACGGGTATCATTATTAAACAAAACATCCTAAAACTATGAAAAAAATCCTGATCTTAATGCTCACACTGTTTTCCTTTGGCTATATCAATGCCCAATCTTATTTGAAGGAGTACAGCAGCGGAAAAAAACTATATGAATGGGACGGCAGTTACCTGAAAGATTACAGTTCGGGTCGGAAAATCTGTGAAAAAGACGGAAATTATCTGAAAGATTACTCAAGCGGTAAAAAACTCTACGAAGTTGACGGCAATTATTTTAAAGAGTACAGCAGCGGAAAAAAACTCTATGAATGGGATGGCAAATACCTTAAAGAGTACAGCAGCGGAAAAAAACTTTTCGAAGTAGACGGCAACTATCTGAAGGATTACAGCACAGGGAGGAAACTCTATGAATGGAGCGGAATTTTTAATTTGAATATTTTGGTATTTGTACTTATGAGATAGATAAAAATACAGTGAAAGCCGCCAAAAAGGCGGCTTTTCATTTCAATGAACTTTTGAAAATTTCAAATTCTTTCAAAATAAAAGCCTAGCTTTATCTACTTCAAAATAAATACCGAATGTCAGATTATACCTACATAAAACGCGGCATATAAAACTACAGTCAATTTTTTGAATATAAGCACGATGCAGCCAATCCTTTGGCGCTGAAGGGAATTTGGACAGATCCTAGCAGTGAAAAACCAATCAATACTGAAACTCAGATAGGAAATTTAAAAGAAATCCGTATTTGGGGAGCACTGAAAATAAATCTGTATGAGCCTTTTTGGGTCCTGTATCTAGACCCCTTCACAATAAATTACAATTTTCAAAACTGAATCAAGGTGTTATTCCTGTTCCTAATACAACTTTAATAAAAAGATTTTATTGATTGGGAGAATGCAACCATAGAGGAACAAGTGGCGCTCATCTTATTAATGAGCATTTAGCGAGAATGCAAATGCCGATCCTCGGGACTTTGGGATTAGGTAAAACAGTCGTTTTTAAAATTATGCAATATTCAACTCTTGATTCTTAGCTTAACCTTTTCCGGGCTTAACTATTTCTTAGGAACGAGTTTGAAATAACTTAAACAAGTTCCTTCGGGAGCTGCGGTCCTTTTTATTATTTTATTTCTAACTCATTCCTTATCCTTCATTTTTCTACTTCAGTTTTTATCGCCCAATCCAAAAACAGGAAGTGAATTTGCATGAAACATCGTATTCAATTTTGGAATCTCAGTTTTTAGAATGGCCTCCCATTTATTGATTTCTGCATCTGCTAAAGCTGATAATTCTGCAAATGCTTCAAGCACCTGTTTGGTTGGAGCTGTTTTTCCACTCTCGGCATAATTATATAAATCGGCTATTTTATCATTCAGCTTTATCGGATAATTCAATATATCCTGAGCACTTTTCAGTTTGGTCTGATAAATTGCATCTTCAATTTCGGTCATCTTTTTACTTAAGGAGTCGGTATATTCTTTCAAATCTTTTGGATACTCTTTTCCTAAACGGGCAGTAAAGGAATTCATCTGTCCTCTGATTTCACGAATCTCTTTTACCGTTTTTTGCAGGGCATTAAATTTATCACGCACTGAAATTAAAAAGTTAAATTGTTTCTCATAATCTTCCTGGGGGCAATTGTAAACCGGATTCGCTTTCAACTCAAATTCTTTTTCCAAGCTGTCTTTGTTGTGAATAATTCGAACCTTGTATTTTCCGGGTGCCGCTCTCGGGCCGCCTGCATTTCCATTCCACAAAATCATTCCTTCAATTTTTTCTCCCTCAGGATAATAGGTATCCCATACAAATTGATTCATGCCTTGTTCGGCTTCAATCTTTAATTTTTTATCACTCGCTTTGTTCGAATAGGTTTTAATTTTTTCTCCTTTTAAATTCAACACACTTATGCTAACTGCAGCACTATCGCTTAGATTTTTTAAATGATAATTAATCAGAGGTCCAAACTGCGGATTGCTTCCTGCATTCACCACGTTTTTGCTATGATAGCCGTCGTATAAATAAGTTGGATTGACATCCGCAACAAAAAGTTCGTTTTCGGTTATTTTTGCATCGTATTGTTGAAACATCGATAAGTCATCCAGCACCCAAAAGGATCTTCCCTGTGTAGCTACAATCAAATCATTTTCTTTCAAAGTTAAATCGGTAATCGGAACAAGGGGTAAATTCAATTGCATCGATCTCCAGTTGGCACCATCATCATAACTGATATACATTCCGTATTCAGTACCGCAATACAATAATCCTTTACGTTTTTTATCGGCGCGCAATACGCGGGTAAAATGGGTATTCGGAATTCCGTTGCTGATTATTGTCCATGTTTTACCATAATCTTCGGTCTTAAATATGTAAGGCGTGTAGTCATCCAACTTATATTTGGTCCCCACAAAATAGGCTTTACCCTTCACAAAGGGATCTACTTCTACCGTATTCCACATCATCCATTTTCCAGCTTTGGGCGGCGTAACATTCACCCAGTTGGCTCCACCATCTTTCGAAAGATGAATTAAGCCATCATCACTTCCTGCCCATAAAACATCTTTTTCAAGAGCCGATTCTGTGGCACAAAAAATCGTGCAATAATATTCTACACTCGTATTATCTTTTGTAATTGGACCACCCGAAGGACCTTGTTTGCTTTTATCGTTCGTTGTTAAATCTCCACCTAAAGCCTTCCACGAAGCGCCCTCGTCTTCCGAAACAAATAAAACATTTCCGGCTGCATATAATTTTTTTGGGTTATGCGGAGAGAAGAAAATAGGGAAATTCCATTGGAAACGGTATTTCTGTATATCGGCGCCGGCACCAATGGGATTTACCGGCCAAACACTGATGGAACGATTTTCGCCTGTTTTATGATCCATACGCGAAAGAAATCCTCCGTAATTACCACCGTAAACAATATCCGGATTGCTTGGATCTGCTACCACATAACCGCTTTCAAATCCTGCTGTGCTGCTCCAGTCGCCATTGGATATTTGAGAACGCTGCGTTCTCGATAGAATTCTTACTGTGCTATTATCCTGCTGTGCGCCCAATATTCGGTAGGGGTAATGATTGTCGGTGCTTACACGGTAAAATTGAGCAGTGGGTTGATTGTAATAGGTGCTCCAATGATCCCCTCCGTCAAATGTAATTTGTGCGCCGCCATCATCCGCTACAATCATTCTTTTTTCATCCTTAGGGTCAATCCATAAATCGTGATGATCGCCATGCGGTGTAGGAATGCTTTTAAATGTTTTTCCTGCGTCGGTACTTTTTAGAAATTCCACATTTAAAACATAGAGGGTATTTTCATTTTTCGGATCTACAAAAACTTTAGAGTAGTACCAGGCACGTTGACGAATATCATTTGTAGAATTTTGAAGTTCCCAGGTTTCGCCGCCATTTTCGCTTTTGTACAAACCGCCGTTCTCATTTTCGATAATGGCATAAATTTTATCAGGATTAGTGGGTGCAATGGCCACCCCAATAATTCCTACAACCGATTTATTCGGAAATCCTTTTTTATCATTTAATTTATTCCAGGTATTTCCGCCGTCTGTACTTTTCCAGAGGGCCGAACCTGCGCCACCACTCTCCATGCTGTAAGGCGTACGAATTACGGTCCAGGTGCTGGCAAATAAAACATCCGGATTTGTAGGGTCCATAACCAAATCAACTGCCCCCGATTGCTTATCGCTGAATAAAACATTTTTCCATGTTTTTCCTCCGTCGCTAGTTTTAAAAACGCCGCGCTCTTCATTAGGGCCAAACAGATGACCGATAGCAGCAACCCAAACCACATCCGGGTTTTTGGGGTGTATGACAATTCTTACAATATGTCTAGTGTCTTTTAATCCTAAATTTTTCCAGCTGCGTCCGCCGTCGTTGCTGCGCCAAATCCCAAAACCTTCCGATACATTTCCGCGCAGGGAGTTTTCGCCTTCGCCCACATAAATAATATCTGCATCCGAAGGAGCAATACTGATTGCACCAATGGAACCGCCAAAATACTTATCCGAAATATTTGTCCAATTACTTCCTCCGTCTTTTGTTTTCCAAACACCGCCACCGGTGGCACCCATGTAAAAAAGATTTTTTTCGTTGGCATCGCCCACTACGGCAGCACTTCTGCCACCTCGAAAAGGACCAATTTGTCGATAGGAACAATGCTTAAATAAAATACTATCGGCAAAGGCTATAGGGCTTTTCTTTTGCGAAAAAACATTAAAGGAGAGGAGGGCGAAAATCGAAAGTATCAGATAGTTTTTCATCAAATTTGGATTAGTAAATATGATTTTAAAATAATTTAAAACAAGATAGAAAGAGACGTTATGTAGATTACAGCATTATTCAGTTCCAAACCAAGTTTTACATTTAGCCATGCAGGTTATTCATTTCTGTTGCTAATGAACCAGCAGCTTCTTTTTCTTTGTTTTCTGCCTGACCGCCATAGCGGGATGCTAAAAATAAGATTGCAGGCAGACAAAATATGCAATTAGTTTTTTAATGTTAAATAGTTTTAAATTCAAAATTCCAAACAAAGTTAGTTTTTTTTCTAAATCAGCACAATTTTTACAAATTGACAATTAAAACTCAAGATATAAATTCCTTTGGGTATATCCGATAGGACAGCATCAGTCAGGTTAGCTACTGTTAGATAAGTTTGTTATAGGACAGCATCAGTTTGTTATTATTTTTAATAATTTTTTTATTAAGTTTGCAGACTAACTAAATAAGATAACATGAAAACATTAACAAAAGAAATGCAGGAGGCCATAACTCCTTCTATGGCTTTGAAATTACTCGAAGACGGAAATAAGAGATTTGTTAATAATTTAAAAACAAATCGTAACCTTTTACAACAGGCAAACGAAACCTCTGACGGACAACATCCTTTCGCTATAGTTTTAAGCTGTATTGACAGCCGAACCTCTGCCGAGCTTATTTTTGACCAAGGCCTTGGTGATATATTTAGTGTAAGAATTGCCGGAAACATCGTTAACGAAGACATACTGGGCAGTATGGAATTTGCCTGCAAATTAGCCGGTTCAAAAATAATTGTAGTTTTAGGACACAGTCAGTGCGGTGCAATTAAAGGTGCCTGCGATCATGCCGAGATGGGAAATTTAACAGCCTTGCTTGCAAAAATAAGACCGGCCGTAGATGATGAGACAGAAACCAAAGATAATCGATCGTCCAATAATGCTGCTTTTGTAGAAAATGTTGCTACTATCAATGTTAAAAGAACTATAAAGGCAATCATGGAAAGAAGCACAATTCTTGAACATATGGTTAAAAACGGTGAAATTGGCATTATTGGCGGAATGCACGATTTGTCTACAGGACATGTAACCTACTATCCGGATACAATTTTTATAGCTTAGGAATGAGCTTAAAAAACAAGTAATTACATTGGTGCAGCCTGACAAATAATGTTTACTCGCATCTTAAAAATTCAATAATGACATATACCTAAGTGCCAGAATAGCATCCTGCAATCGATTATTTGAATATAAATTTGATGATAAAATCAGGATTATTGCAGAAAGCTATTGGGATTTTCATGAGTACAGCTGGAAAATCAGGAATATGGAACTGAGTAAGGA
>JBIKQC010000299.1:0-6264 GCA_044349855.1 Saprospira sp. | reverse complement strand
CTACAAAGTCCGATTTACACGAGTTTTTTCCGGTTGGATTTGAAATAATCGGCTTATATGACCTAGATTCTGAATCGATATGTTTTCCTCCGGAATTGGGATTGATACTGGAAATTAAAGAAACACCCAATCCGGCGCTAAAAAGGACAAAGTAGCCTTTCTGTTTATCTTTTGTATTTTTCATTTTGGCCTTTCGGCTCAATAATGTACTTTTGTACTATGTAGAAGGTAGAGGGTACTTGGTAGAGGGTACTGTACCAATTAACAAATGATTACAGTTTATTGTGTTACTGTTCACTAATTTTCCAGCTCTCAATCTCTAGTTCACCTCGCGGAACTTCGTTTCTGATACTTGATTCCTGATACTAAGTACCAAGTACCAAGTACCAAATACAAAATACCTGATTCTTGATACCTGATTCCAATTACCAATTACATAATTTAATCATAAACCATCCACTTTCGTTAATACCATGGAAATACGTAATGACTGGACCCGTGCCGAAGTAGAAGAAATTTTCAATATGCCCGTATTGGATCTGATTTATCGCGCTGCAACTGTGCACCGTCAGTACCATCAGGCAAATGAAGTACAGGTCTGTACCCTTCTTTCCATTAAGACCGGAGGTTGTCCCGAGGACTGTGCTTATTGTCCGCAGGCGGCCCGTTACAATACCGATGTTGACCATGAAGCATTGCTTCAGGTGGATGAGGTACTGACCAAGGCAAGCATTGCCAAAATGAATGGTGCCACCCGTTTTTGCATGGGTGCTGCCTGGCGCAATGTCAAAGACAACAAACAGTTCGACCGTGTCATTGAAATGGTTCATGGTGTAAACTCCATCGGTATGGAAGTTTGCTGTACCTTGGGAATGCTGACCGAAGAGCAGGCACAACGCCTGAAAGATGCCGGTTTGTATGCCTACAACCACAATCTTGATACCTCTGAGGAACATTATGGAGAAATCATTACTACCCGTACCTATGATGACCGTCTCAATACCTTGAAAAACGTTCAAAAATCAGGACTTTCTGTTTGCAGTGGCGGTATTATCGGCCTTGGAGAAACAGATCAGGACCGCATATCAATGCTTTTGACCCTTTCTACTATGTCCCGTCATCCGGAATCAGTTCCGGTAAATGCATTGGTCCGTGTAAAAGGCACTCCGCTTGAAAATCAGGAACGCGTTTCTATTTGGGAGATGCTTCGCATGATTGCTACTGCACGCATCCTGATGCCGGGTTCTCAGGTTCGTCTGTCTGCAGGTCGCGAAGAAATGAGCGTAACGGAACAGGCCTTCTGTTTCATGGCCGGTGCAAGTTCCATTTTTGCTGGCGAAAAATTGCTGACCACCCCAAATCCCGATGTTGATCAGGATAGAATGATGTTCCAACTTCTGGGTTTGCATCCTCGGGCTGCGTTCAAAGGACAGGAAAATGAAATAGCTGCCGGTAAATTTGTATAAGCTAAGTACTTAGTAGAGAGTAGAAGGTAGAGAGTATATTAAATTTGGAAAATTGAAATTAGTAATCAGTGATTTAGCTATATATGTGTTCACAAGTGAAATCTGTTTCAATTTTTTAATTGTAGCAATTAATATTTGTGATTATCTGCATAATCTGTATATGACATAGTCATCTGTGTTCCATAATTAAACAGGAATTTTATTTCAGGTTAAAAATAATTTTGGCGCAGCTTTTCTGCGCCTTTTTTAATAATATTAAACCAAGTGAAAAATTCCGAAGGAATTCCTTTGCGACCTTTGCGAAACCTTAAATATATATCAGGTAACTTATCTTTGCGGTTTAAAATAAATCTTAAATATAGATCAGGTAACTCATCTTAGTGTTAAAAAATAATTCAATAAAACTATTCCGAAGGAATTCCTTTACAACCTTTGCGAAACCTCAAATATAGATCAGGCATCTCATCTTTGCAGTTAAAAAACACTCAAAAAAACAATTCCGAAGGAATTCCTTTGCGACCTTTGCGAAACCTCAAATCTAGATCAGGCAACTCATCTTTGCGGTAAAAAATAAATCTCAACATTAACAATTCAAGACATATGAAACTCGCACTTATCGGATACGGAAAAATGGGCAAAACCATTGAACGCCTGGCAGTTGCCAAAGGACATGAAATCATCTACAAAACAGATGTTCCAAGTTCAAGAATGATCATGGACGGCATTATTGATCAGGCCGATGTTGCAATTGAATTTACACATCCCGATGAAGCCCCGGGTAATATCATGGCCTGCATTTCGGCAGGAATACCGGTAGTTTCAGGCACAACAGGCTGGCTGAAAGGCAGTTGGGAAGAGGTTAAAAATCATTGTGAAGTGATGAAAGGCAGTTTTTTTTATGCCTCCAACTACAGTATCGGTGTTAATATCTTCTTTGAAATCAATGCCCGATTGGCAGAGCTGATGAATACTCATCCTGAATACAAGGTAGAAATTGAAGAGATTCACCATATACACAAACTCGACGCACCAAGCGGCACCGGTTTGACTCTGGCAGATGGCATCATCAAAAATTTAGACCGCTTCGATGATTGGTATTTGAAGGAATACCTGAGTCCGGAGGAAATCCCGGGAAAATTGCCGATTGTTGCCAAACGTATCGGCGAGGTGCCCGGCACACATATTGTCCGTTACCACTCTCCAATCGATGATATCGAAATCAGTCATATTGCACAAGGCAGAGAAGGTTTTGCCTCCGGCGCCATTATGGCGGCTGAGTGGATTAAAGGCAAAAAAGGGGTGTTTGGGATGAGGGATTTGCTGAAGTTGTAGATGGGATTTTAACTTTAAACATTATTTGCTGGACACTTGAACTAAAAGGTGATTTTTTTGAAATTGCCCAAAAATTGTTTCCGATGATAATATTATTGAAATCAGCTACACAAACTAGCTGAAAAAGTTTTTGATCGCTTCTTAAGCGAAAACTTCTACGACCTCCACTACGAGGCCGATGCCGACGCTTTAATCATACCAATGCGTCTAGGCAATATATGGTTCATCGCTACAGATTATCCCGATAGTCCTGTTTTACCGTGCATTCATCGTGCCCCCGATGAAAAATCGGGTTATAGATTATTGCGCATTTGTTGAGCCTTATTGACATAAATTCCATTTTTTGTTCATTTTCGTCAATAAGAGTTTTATTTTTGCATTAGATTAAATAGCAAAATATGATACGAAGAGAAATTTATTTACAAAAATTAAGGCAACTCAAAGACCAAAACCTTATTAAAGTTGTAACAGGAATCAGAAGAAGTGGAAAATCAACTCTGCTCGAGGCTTTTAAAAATGAACTACTTGAGATTGGAGTATCTGAAAAAAATATAATTTTCTTAAACTTTGAAGAAAGAGAAAATTTACACCTTACAGATTGGACTATCCTGTATGATGAAATAATAAAAAGTCTAAACGATACAAATAAGTTTTACATTTTTTTAGACGAAGTACAATTAGTGTCAGATTTTGAAAAACTTGTAAACGGACTTTTTACCAAAAAAAATATAGACTTATATGTAACCGGTTCAAATGCATATTTACTGTCTAGCGAACTGGCAACCCTACTTACAGGAAGATACATTGCTATTAATATTCAACCTTATTCTTTTTCAGAATTTATCCTTGCCTATGATCAAGATAAAAATTCAGACAGACTATTTCGTAAATATATAAACTCAAGTAGTTTTCCCGAGGCTGTAACACTTGCACAAGTTAATGAAAATCTTGTCAATAATTATTTACAGTCTATTTACGATACTGTTGTAATAAAGGATATTGTACAACGTTATAAACTTAGGAATACCAATAACTTACAGCGAGTAATAAGTTTTATTTTTGATAGCGTTGGTTCTTACATTTCAGCTTCAAATATTGCTGATGAATTAAATAAAAATTCGACAAAAAAAATATCATATAACACAGTAATAAAATATGTAGATTATCTCATAAATTCTTACATCATTTATCCTGCGCCTAGATATGATATAAAAGGTAAAGAATTGCTAACGACATCACCCAAGTACTACTTAGTTGATTTAGGATTAAAAAATATCACGACAACCAATAAATATGATACAGATCTTGGAAGAAAATTAGAAAATGTCGTATTTTTTGAACTATTAAGACGTGGGGGCAAAATATACAGCGGTAAAAACAATGATAAAGAAATTGATTTTGTTGTCCAAAAACCTAACAATGAAAAAGAATACTATCAGGTAGCATATACTGTAAGTCAGGAAAAAACCTTTGAAAGAGAAATATCTGCCTTTAGAAACATCAAAGATAATTACCCAAAATTTCTATTAACACTCGACTATGATAATATAAATATTGAAGGAATTAAGAAAATAAATGTCATTGATTGGCTACTGGAATCTTAAAAGTCAAAAATTTATATGTTTTTATATTGTATTTATTGTATTTATATATTGTGTGTTGGTATTTTTTCGCCTTTGGGCACACATCTACCGAATCGATAAAATTATATTCCTATCACAATTCAAACTCATTTCCCAAATCCGGAATTTCGATATTGTGAAAACCGGAATCACTGAGAAAATCTCTCCATTCGACCTGAACATCGTATTCACCATGTGTCAGGAACAGTTTTCTTAGGTTTTTTTGATTTTTGATGAATGCCAGCATTTCGAATTTATCTCCATGTGCGGAGAAAGAATCCATAATTTTAATCTTTGCTTTTACCGGAACATTTTCTCCAAAAAGGAAGATGGAATTGGCCCCTTTTCTGAGTTTTCCGCCCAAAGTATGAGGTGTAGCATAACCGACAATCAATATTGTATTGTTCTTTTTTCTAAGTCCGTGAAAAAGATGTCGGCGAATGCGTCCGGCATTCATCATACCTGCTGCAGATATAATGATACAGGGCTTTTTGCTGTCGGCCAGATTATCGGCCAAACCGTTTTCTCTAATATAATGCAATCTTGAAAAGCCGAAAGGATTGGGATCATTGGCCATATAGTCAAACAATTCTTCATCATAGCATTCCGGATGCATTCTGTACACTTCAGTGGCACTGATAGCCAAAGGACTGTCGATATAAATTGGAACAGGGGGCAATTTTCCTTCATTCTCCAACTGATCAAGCATATATACAATTTCCTGAGTTCTGCCCAAACTAAAAGCCGGAATAATGAGTTTTCCCTCATTCAGCACACAGGTTTCACGCACAACATAGAGCAAATCATTTAATTGCGCCACTTCATTTTCATGTACGCGATTACCGTAGGTAGATTCACAGATCAGGTAATCCACTTCCGGCATTTGAACAGGATCATTGAGAATTGGTCTGTCAGGACGTCCGATATCGCCGGTGAATCCGAATTTAATAACTTTTCCGTTGCTTCTTGTAATTTCAAGTGTCACTGAGGCAGAGCCCAAAATATGGCCTGCATCGCGAAACTGCAATTTGACGCCGTCACAGATTTGTTGCCAACGGCCATAATTCAAACTGACAAACTGTTTCAGACAGACATGAACATCATGCTCATTGTACAGTGGCGGATGTTCATCATCAGATTCCTGAACTTGAATTTTTGCTGAGTCAAGCAACATTATACTGGCAAGACTCCTTGTTGCATGTGTACAGTAGATTTCACCTTTAAAACCATCCCGAACCAATCTCGGCACGCGGCCTACATGGTCAATATGGGCATGAGAAACAACGAGAATATCAATTTCCGAAGGGTCAAAATGTGGCCAGGTCTTATTAAACTCTGACATATACTCTTCATCGCCCTGATAAAGTCCGCAGTCTAAAAGGATTTTTTTACCGTCATCCATCGTCAGCAAATGACAACTTCCTGTGACCTCACGCGCAGCTCCGCAAAATTTAACTTTCATATATAGTTATAATTAGAATTCAAAGGAAAAACAAAGGAAATATAGGCTTTTTAGATTACAAATAGCAGTATCCATGCGAAAAATACGCATTGTAAGTAATATAATACTTCAATTACCCGATTTTTTGTTGCAGGAACCAGATTTTGAAAGACAATATTCAGCAAAAATGCAGCTATCCACCAGGTAATGTAGTTTTGAACAGGTGCAACAATCAGTCTGTTTATCGGAGCTGCAGCCCAGTTCCAAAAATCAAAATGAATCGCAACTGGCTCAATCAATATATCCAGGGCCACCATGAATGTGGCGCCAATAGCTGCTTTAAACAATATTTTACCATGCGGCAGGATTCTATTGCTCAAGGAAACTGATGCATAAACCAACA
>JBIKQC010000298.1:0-6275 GCA_044349855.1 Saprospira sp. | reverse complement strand
AAATTCGGCATTCCGGTTTTTCCGCTCAACTTTGTCAATCCCAACAACATTGAAGATAAGGCACTTGGTTTCCGTGAATGGGGCTTTGAGCCTGATGCGGTACTTAACTTTTTGGCACTTTTGGGTTGGCACCCGAGTGATGAACAGGAAATTTTCTCACTTGACCAGTTGGTAGCGTCATTTGATTTGAGCAGAGTTTCAAAAAGCGGTGCCCGTTTCGATTTTGATAAAGCTCGTTGGTTCAATCAGCAATATATTATGTCTATGCCAAATTCAGAATTGGCAATAAAGATGAAACCCTATGTAGATGCTGCCAATTTTGAAGAAACAACCGGATTGGAGTATCTGGAAGGTGTAGCTGCCCTTATGAAAGAGCGGGTTGAGTTTGTAAACGAGTTTCCAGTTAAAGGGTATTACTTTTTTAAAGCTCCCGATTATAAGCTGATGATGGACAATGAGGGTAAGGATTTTGAGAAAAAAGTACTTAAAAACTGGGATGCGGCAAGAAATGAACTCTTTGTCCGCCTTATCGAGAAAACTGAGTCATTAATCGAATATAATGCTGTAAACCTTCAACAGACAGTTGAGCTTTTTATCAATGAAACAGGACTCAAATTCGGAGATGTATTGCCACTGATGCGCTTGGCACTATCCGGAACAATGAAAGGTCCCGGCGTTTTTGAAATGATGGAACTCATAGGCAAAGATTATGTAAAACCAAGATTTATTGCCTTTTTTGGATTTTGTAATTCTTTTTCCTTAAATAATTAAGTTTTGGCATTTAAATTGGAACTAAAATTTTGTTTTTTTAATTATAGACTTTATAAAATAAAACCTTTTTTTTTGATTTTAATCTACCTTTTGAACAGATAACAATTTAGTAAAATTAAATTTTGAACTTTTTAAGATTTTACACCGTTATTTGTATCTGATAAATAATTCATAAATTCCCATAAAAACCGAGTGGTTAATTATCCTAAAACTAAATCTCAATGAACAATCAAAACGATAATATTACAAAAAATCGCTACAGTGATGAAGACCTAGAAGAGTTCAAACACATGATCGAGAAAAAGCTGGAAGAAGCAAGGGGACAGCTTGAGGATTTAAAAGAACAGCTTACAGAACTCAATAACAGTGGCGATGAAAACAAGGCAGGTACCTTTGATGATGGTGCTTCCAACTGGCAACGCGAACATATCAATAAATTGGCTTCAAGACAACAACGCTTTATTCGTGATTTGGAACATGCCATGATTCGTATCAAGAATAAAACCTACGGTATCTGCTCTGTAACAGGTAAACTAATTGACAAACAACGTCTTTTGCTTGTACCGCACGCTACAAAAACTGTAGAAGGCAAAACGCAGCAGTCTTTTCGTAAATTAAGCAAAAAGCCTGTTTCAGGTGGTGGATCGGGTCTTGAGACTGAAAAAACAAAAAAAGAGCTCAAATCTGACAGTACTAAAGGGGAAGGTTTTGAAGAAGAATTTGAAGTTTTTGAGGAAGATGATTACATCGAAGACTTCTCTGAACCACAGGACGATTACTAGAAAATTCACAAGTAAAGGCATAAAATATACAAAGCCATCGGAATCATTTGATTCTGATGGCTTTTTTTACCCGGGAATAAAAACATCCACCAATCAAATGAGCGGATGTTTTTAACCCGAATCCGTCATTAGAGTTCGTTAAGAAAGCCAAAAGGGCAAAGAACCAACGCTCCGCGAAGCGAAAATAAGTACTCACGGAGTTTTTTGGGGTGAAGAACCGAGCACAGCGAGCTCTATAAATAGTCACCCCTATTTCGTTTCACGGTCCTTCGGTTCAAAACCCAAAAAACGAGTAAGTGCTTAGTTTCAAAGCAATTTAGGCTTGGAACCCGAAGGCTCCGCGAAGCGAATAGAATTTCTAATGACGGATTCGGGTTTAAGATTTTTTACTTATTTATTTTTCTTGAAAGGATTGGGAATATCTTTCAATTTATCTTTCAAAATTTTGTCTTTTGCAGCCTTTGTAGCAGCTTCAATTGAATCGCGGATGCGCTTGACCTCTGTATTATCTTTTATCTGTTTGGTCATACGGTCAGCTTCTGCTTTAGCCTTAGCCTCAAGCTCTTTGGAAAGGCGCTCAGCCTCGGTACGTGCACGTTCTTCGGCTTCTTTTTTCAGCTTATCCGCTTCTGCCTTAACTTTGGATTCGGCTTCCTCTTTGAGTTTATTAGCTTCTTCTTTAATACTTTCTTTAACCTGATCTCCTAAAGATTGGCCACTCTTGCCTTCAGCGCCTAATACTTTTGGCGTAAAGGTCGGTTTGGTAGTTGTACCTCCAATATCTACACCGATATTGAGAAATTCAGCTTCTTCTACCTTAATACCCAATTTTTGGGCCTGACCATTGAGTGCTTTCATCCCTTCGGAGGCAGCCTGTCCTATACCTGCTTTATCAAGTAATGCTTTAGGGACACGCATTTTTAGGTTATAGTTCATTTTTTGATCAAGGCCATGAGAACCCCCAAATGTCATGTCTATGCCACTATGTTTAAATGCGAAAGGCTTAATCCCGAATGCACCATCTTTAATGGTAAAGAAATTCTTAGTATTGGTCAGTACAAAGTTTTCCAATTCTTTAATTTTGAGTTTATCGCTCAATCCTTTCATTGGTGTCATACCCTTCAGAGCCGCATCAAAGGTTTCAATAAGACCTTCAGCATTTATTGTATTCAATTTAGGGTATAAATTTTTACCCAATACAGCATTCATTTTGAATTGAGAACTGAATCTACCGAAGAGGGACTTCATTGCAGGAGCCATATAAGCAATAAAAGGTACACCCATTGCAACTTCTTGGAAGTCAAGTTTTTTAAGATCATAGCCCAATGCAAAGGTTGGAGCTTCCGGATTTTTGGAACTGTATTCCCCATTCAAAGCTATACTTCCGCCAAAAGCATTACAGCTCATGTCAATAATTTCAACTCTCTGATCTCGGATGCGAATATCAGCCTTTACATTTTTCAGTTTGTAAGACTCATAAATCAGTGTTGCAAAGGCTCCTGTTACATGGAAATTGATATTGGCAGGAATAAGAATAGGCTCGTATTCACTTTTTACAGTTTCCGGATTTGAAGGCGTTGGCTGTGGTGCAGGTTCTGTTGCCTGTCCGGTCTCTGTCATGAATTGATTCAGGTTCATATAATTGGAGCTGAGGTTTATTTCTCCTTTTATTTCCTGACTATCAAATAAGTATCCAAATACATTTTCAATTTCACCTTTTGCCTGAATGTCTACTTTGCCAAGCAGCATCTCAAATTTCTGTATTTTTGCCCTAGAGGGTGCAAAACTGCCTTTAGCTGCAATATCCTTTATTTCATAGACATCATAAAGCATTTTTTTGCACTCAAAATCTGCAGCAAAATCCCAACGGTCAAATATTTTATCTTTGCCGGATGTTGTGGATGTATCTACCATATTAGTGGCTGCGTTGGCATCTGTTTTTGTTTCAGTTCCTGCCGTTGATTTCATCATATCGTTCAGGTCTAATAAGCTGGAACGCACTGTCAAATTGCCCTTCATGATTTTATCACCTGAGAAATAGGTAAGAATATTGTCCAATTTACCGCTGGCTTTGATATCGCTCTTTCCGATCATAATATCACATTCTTCCAAATTGACAAAATTTGGCGTGAAATCCATTTTCATTTTTTTAATAAGAAGGCTTGGTGAGCCTTTAGCGATATAAGTAAAACCTGCAATAGAAAGCAGACCTTTCATATCCACTTTGTCATACTCCTGTTTTTCAATATAGGACATTCTCGTTTTGGCTTCGAGATTGGCTTCTAAAATACCGTTCAAAGTGGCCACACCTTCCATTGGGAAAGCTTTTGCCAATTCTGCCATATCAATTTTCCCTTTGATTTTGGTATCAATATTGGGATCGCTCATCGGTGTGCTGAGTTTAAGCATAGCCTCGAATGGATTGTTCCCCAATTTCATGGTGAACTTGGAAACATTCAGCAGCATTTTGTCCAAGTCTCCGGAAGGGCTTTTTACACTGATGTCAGTATTGATATTGGTCACAGCCAACGGCAAATCAGGGTATTTAAACTCTGCGTTACTTACTTTCAAGTCAAGATTGAAAGCAGGGTAAGATTTATCATTGTAAACACCATTGACATTACCTGCAAGACTGAATGCACCTTTTGTCTGAACCTTGGCAAAATCCTTGGTAAAGGCAGACGGAATAAGAGAAAGGACAGATGCAAAAGTAGTGGTAGGCGCACTGAATTTCAAGTTATTGAACTTAATGTCATTGCCCGGCATTTCAATTCCACCTTCAGCTTTCAATTCAAGTGCATTGAATTTGAATGAGTTGTCCATCAATTGGAAAGCCATTTTACTTATGTCAACACCAATGTTAAGTCTGATATCAACCTTGGTTTTGGTAAAATAGCTGATCATATCGTAAGTCATTGAGAACTCATCGATATTTGTTTTAGTAAAAAAGTCATAAGTAGACGCAGTCAAATTGCCACTGCCCGTATGCGTAAGATTCACCATCTTAACATAGGTTTTATTGGGGGAATCATCATAGATGATATCGGCATTTTTTATGGCATAATAACTCAACCTTGCACTGAAATTTGTTGTTTCTGATTCAGGTTTTTTTGTTGTAGTATCAGGCTTCATGATGTCATAATTAGCCTTACCGTTGTTAAGTACTTTAATATAGAAATTAGGTTTGTCAAAAATGACAGAATTAACTTCATAAGTACCGCCCATAACTTTCCACAGATTCAGACGCAGGCTCAGATCTTTAACATCAGCAAGTTTGAGGCCCTCAAACTCCTCTTTACCTGTAATCGTCAATTCCTTCATACTGAAACTGAAATTGGGGAAGGTCCATAAAAGAGACAGACTCACATCCTTGAAATCTATTTTTGCTGTAAGCTGCTCATTAGCAGCATTTTTTACAGCTTCTAAGATTTGTTTTTTAAAGAGAATAGGCAGGGTAAGGGCTGCGACAACAAAGAGAACCAGAAAAATCCCGAAACCCAAAAGTATGCGCTTCACCCATTTCATTGCTTTTGATTTAGCCATTGCATTAGAAGAATTGAATATTTATAAAATTGTAAGTAGTTATTTTTGATTCCTTATCAACAAGTACTACTATATTGCGAAGTTAATCAAAATAGGAGATAAAATACCATTGTTGTCGGATGATTTTTGTCACTATAAATTTATGTATAGATTTTATTCTAATATAATGATGCAAAAGACTCATATTTGTTTGGATAAAGGCAGTGAAATGATTTATGTAGCCGATTTTCTTTCAGAAAGAAAATCGAAAGAAGTTTACAACAGTTTAGAAAATGAGATAAGTTGGAAAAAAGAGAAGATAAAACTATTCGGGAAAGAGTATTGGCAACCAAGACTATTGGCCTGGTACGCAGATAAAGGACTGATTTACAATTATTCCGGTATTAATCATGAGCCTTTGGAATGGACAGAAACGCTTTTGTTTTTGAAAAATATGATAGAAGAACAGACCGGATATTTTTTCAATTCTGTTCTCGCCAATCTGTATCGAGATGGTCAGGACAGTATGGGTTGGCATAGCGATGATGAGAAAGAACTGGGTAAAGCGCCTGTAATAGCCTCATTAAGCTTGGGTGCAGTCCGCCGTTTCTGTTTTAGACCCAAAAAAGGAATTGAGGGAACTAAAATGGAATTGCTCCTTGATTCAGGATCATTACTAATAATGAAAGGAGAGACTCAGCAGAATTTTCAACATGCGCTGCCAAAAACTGCAAAAAAGATTTCAAGCCGTATAAATCTGACTTTTCGTCAAATTATAAAATAAAAAAAACCGTTTTGACAAAGCTCAAAACGGTTTTTTTATATTATGTAGGTAGCTTAGTTGACAGGTGTCATTGTACCTTCGGCATTTGTTTTAACAAGTCCGATCATATTGTTGGTGCCCATATTAAATGTAGCTGTGAAAGCAAAGCCTTTCAGTTCTTTTCTTGAAGTGCCGGGAACCAATTCCTCTATCGGCAAAACTTTTTCTGCTTCGTTACCGGGCAGCCAATTGCCATTTTCACCGGGACGGCCAAAGAATCTTGCCTGACCGTTCCAGGCTACTGAAAGATCCGGGTTCAACTTTAAAAGCATTATTTCTGAACCGCCATTTCCAACACCATGTGTGCCAGTGATAATAAATGAAGGTTGGTCGCCCTGAACCTGCGGAGGAACTGATGAGATAAATCCTGCAGTGAT
>JBIKQC010000297.1:0-6290 GCA_044349855.1 Saprospira sp. | reverse complement strand
AATCAAATCTCAAGCTATAGAAATTACTTTTTGGACGAACCCTTTTTTTTGAGTCTTACAAACACAAAAAAGCCGGATGAACAATCATCCGGCCTTATACTTATATAGCTTTACCTAAAAGGATTTTTTAGTTTCTGTCGTACTTGAAATCTTGGATAGGAGCAGAACCGTCAACAACAGTTACGTTGAAGCTAGCGCCATCATAGTAGAATTCAGCCGATTGAGTGTCATCATTTGCATCTTTGTAGTCTTCACGGAAATCTTGTGGCCAAACAACAGCAGTGATAGCAGTTTTAGGCGCTTTAACAGTTACAGACCAAGCACCCTGTGCACCTACAGTAGCAGTGTACATAAGTTTGTTGCCATTGTTTGCATAAGTTGTTGCACCAGGGAATTGGTTTTGATTAACAGTAATGAGCAATTTAGTTCCTGAAGGAGCAAACTCATCTTCTGGATCAGTGTCGTCCAAGTCAGCATAAGCTATACCTGAAATAGTAGCTGTACCAGCGCTTTCGATTACATTAACCGCAGTTGGCTCTTCAATTTTTTTGCAAGAAGTGGTGAATACAAATGCACCAAAGATAACAGCAAGAATTGCAATATTTTTCATATCTATTTTAGATTTAAAAGTTGATTAACAATTGAAAATTTATACGAGTTTAATTTTGTTTAAACTCGAACAAAATTGGAATCAATATTGGTTTAGAAGTGGAACATCAGGTTGATAGAACCACCCCAAACACCAGTAGCTATACCAAAGTTAGTAAGGATATTAGCGTCAACATCACTAACATTGATCAGTGTGTTAGAGTTAGCTTCCCACTCTTCTCTGACCACTTCACTGCGGTTAGTTCCTGTGTAACGGAGACCAAGTGTAAACTCAGCGCCGATAGAAATTTGAGGAGCAAAGAAATACTCAACTCCAGCAAAACCCATAGCAGAAAGGCTAAAACTGTTGGCATTAGTACGGGAAATAACACGACTGTCGCCAAAAATGTTATTACCATAGTTAGATGTAGTAGGAGTTTGGTTGCCTGCAGTAATTGCATTACCGTAAGTGTATTTTTCGTTTGAAGTGTTAAGGCCAATCATAGCCTCAGCACCATATACACCCATCAAGCGACCTTTGCCACGACGGAATTCCATACCACCACCCAAGTTCAAACCAAAGTTGCTATTGACCAACTCATCTTCAACTTCAATGTTGTTTTGTGGAACAGCCTGACCGTCAAGGATAACGCGATTAACGTCCTGTACAGTTGACTGGTTAATAGAGAAACGACCGCGGATAGCAGTTGTCTCAGAAAGGAAATACTTGCCATAAAGCGTACCGCCTATTCCAGCGCCGCCCTGATTAGCAAAATTGGCTGAAATGCCATTGCTGGTGTTAGCGTTGAACATATTACCGGCAAAACGCAAGAAAGGCAACGCATCGAAACCGATTGCGAATGAGCCTGCTTCTGGCAGAACGGCGAAACCGTTTTTGTTGGTAAATTGTTCAACACCACCGGTGGTTGTTGTTTCTTCTTCTTCCTGAGCACTAACTGCAGCAGTGAAAGAAACAAAAGCCATCAAGAATAAAATTGACAGTTTTTTCATAAAAAATTTGGTTTTTCAGAATAAAACAACTTGCATTAAAAATATAAAAAAGCTAAAAGCTATATAAGTCATTGTGTTTTTCCATGTCTGAACATGGGTGTTTGAATTTCGATACAAAGATATGCGAAAAGATTTCATTTTCGCAAGTACTTTTATAAAAACTATATTTTGAGTATCGAATTTTTTTATACTTCGTTGATACTAAGTTGATTTTTCTTGAAAATAGTGATAAAATGATTTTAAGCAGTTTTTTTTTAAATACAATAGTATTTGCATCAAAACAAAATCATGACGTAGGGTTGGTTCAGAAGGTTGGAATTGATTTTCAAAAAAATCAATTATTTTCGCAAAGCCCCATTGATAGGCCAAATTTTTTAAATAAAAACTGCAGATAACGATAAAAAAGTTATTTTTGATGTTCACTTTTTGTTTTTACAAGTAATTTTAAATTTTCAATAATGATAAATCATGAACGCTACCTCCGGCGATGTATTGAATTGTCCAAACTCAGTAATGGCAACAACAGGCCCAATCCTGAAGTCGGCTCAGTCATCGTCTACAATGATACTATCATAGGAGAAGGTTATCATAAATGTTATGGTCAGGCACACGCCGAAGTGGATGCGGTTGCTTCTGTTTCTGATCAGTCTTTGCTTGCAGAAAGCACCATATATGTTACTTTGGAACCTTGTTTCCATTTCGGAAAAACCCCGCCCTGTGTAGAACTGATTTTAGAACACAAAATACCAAGGGTGGTGATCGGCTGCACAGATCCTTACCACGAAGTGGCCGGGAAAAGCATCGAAAAACTCAGAAGGGCCGGGGTGGAGGTAACTGTAGGAATTTTAAATGAAGAAGTGGAATACCTGAGCCGCCGTTTTTTTACGAATGTGCGCAAAAATAGACCTTTTATAGTATTGAAGTATGCTGTTTCAGCCGATGGATTTATGGGAAGAGCCGGTGAAAATCTTCAAATTTCAGGACCGATCAGCAAAAGATGGGTGCATAAACTGAGATCGGAAGAGGCTGCAATTTTGGTAGGAACGGAAACTGCCCTGTCGGATAATCCGCAACTCAATGTACGTCATTACTTCGGACTTCAACCGCTCAGGCTTGTGCTTGACAGAACATTGCGGCTGCCGGATAATTTGCATCTTTTTGACGGAACTCAGCCAACTGTAGTGTTTACAGAATATTTTAAGGACTCAGAAATTGAAAATTTAGAATATATTCAAATTCCTTTTAGCACTAATGATTTTTTGTCCGAAATGCTTGATTATCTGCATAAAAGACGCGTCGTTTCTGTACTAGTCGAGGGTGGATCAAGTTTGTTGAACAGTTTTTTGGCATCGGGACTTTGGGATGAGGCATACATTTTGCGCAGCAATACTGTCAGACTTGAATCAGGAATTGAAGCGCCACAAATTCAGGCAAAATATTTCACCGAAAGGTCCATTCTGGGTGAAGATTACCTGGAACATTATCAGCATAAATAAGCACCCGAAAAATGAAAATTATAGCATTTTTTCTTGCAGCCCTTCCTTTATTTTCCTGTAATTTTTTTTCATCAGAACAGGCAGAAGGATTTTCAAATTCAGGATCTGCTCCCAAGCAGAAAATTGACAGTTTGTCACTGCCAAAAACAGTTAAATACAGCTGGTTAAAATCCGGTGATTATCAGACTTCAACTGCTCTGGTGAACCAAATCCCTCTTCCCCAAGGATATGAGCGGCAAACTGCGGCTTCCGGTTCTTTTGCCGAATGGCTGCGCTTTTTACCTTTGTTTCCAAAGAATGAAAAAGTCATGCTCTTTGACGGAAAGGAAAAGAACTATCAGGCCGGTGCTTACAGAGTAGTGAATATCGATATCGGAAAATCAGATCTGCAGCAATGCGCCGATGCAATTATGCGCCTGAAATCGGAATATCATTACAGCCGCGGAGAATTCGAAAAGATTCATTTCAATTATACCAGTGGACACAAGGTATCTTTCGACGATTGGAGAAAGGGCAAAAAACCGCTAATCTCGGGCTCTAAAGTTAGCTTCAGCACTGCTTCCGGGAGTACGGACAATTCCTATTCAAATTTTCAGAAATATTTCCGCAACATATTTATGTATGCTGGTACTGCCTCGCTCGAAAAAGAGCTGAAACCCAAAAAAATGTCAGAACTCAGTGCCGGAGACCTCTTTATCAAAGGCGGATTTCCCGGACATGCGGTACTTGTAATGGATGTTGCGGTTGATAAAAAGACCGGAAAAAAGATTTTTCTGTTAGCACAGAGCTATATGCCCGCGCAAAGCATTCACATACTGAAAAATTTCAAACATAATGCTGAATTATCCCCCTGGTATCCGGAAGATTTTGGTGAAACACTGTTTACGCCGGAGTGGGAATTTAGTGTTGGGGCTTTGAAAACTTGGTGATAATGATGAGCGGATGTGCGGATGAGATGATGTGCGGATTCATTTTGTATGAAATAATTTGACAAATGAAAATCTCTACTACCATATTAAAATATTCCAACTGGTATGGCCTATTAAAAACATCATTAATTATCTGAGCATATATTATCATGTGATTAATCATTTTTTGAGGATAGGATTGTAAAATATGTTGTTGTTAAATCCGCATATCCGCACATCCGCATATCAAAAATATCTAATGAAAATCCACATCATCACATCACCACATCAATATCCTACCAATTCGAAAAGGCCTTATTAAAGACATCCTCAATAATCTGAGCATAAATTTCCTTTAAGAGCTGTGTTTCAACAGCACTCAGGTCAGCATCTGACGCAAAGTCGGCAAAGCGGCTAAAAGAAGGCGACCAGCTTTTCATTTCCTGTTTTTCACTTTTGCATTGAATCTCCATTCGGATACTCAATCTTTGCAATGCAACAGTTTGTCCAGGTTGTGGAGCAATAGGGGATATCTGATAGCTTGTAACAGCACCTGAAAATTCAATATCGCCCTTACTGTCCCGATACTGCAGTTTGGTATCGTTCAGGATTCTCTGTTTCAATTGTTCCGAAAATTGCTGTCCGATTGTAGGCGGAGCATTGCCTGCAGTAGTTTCAAACTGTTCTACCGAAAATGTCTTTACATCGGGACTGATATCGTAAGCATTGAAACGAAAGGTACAAGCCGAGAATAGAATTAAAAAAAATATAAAAGATATCTTTTGCATGTGTTTACTAATTATCATAACTTTTCTTTCAAAGTAAAAAGGAACTCAAGGCACTGGGTAATAGAAATATTAAGTAATCGAGCATAAATAATGATATGTTATCAATGAATGGAATTTTTATACCGACAAGGCAGAAAACACAGCTGAAGAGGTCTCGTCACAAATGACGAGAGCGAGGCTTTCTAACGAAGTCAGAATGAAAAAGACTTCATTCGCTTCGCGGAGCCTTCGGGTTCAAAGCTATTATTATTTGTGCTTGATTACTTATCATAAATAAACATTTTTTACTAAATATTTGGACTAACTCTTTTTGGCTTTTATTAAAAAACAAAATTATAAATTTTTTTCAATGAAAACGATTGCAGTAGTATTTGAGGATCGTACATGTTGATGTTGCTGCTAAAATTCAGAATGCTTTACTAATAACAACAATTCTAATTGAATCTAACTTTACAGGATTCATTGAAGAATCTTTTTAGCTTAAACTAAAGTTATTCTTCTGAATTTGTTTTCGACAATAATCCCAATGCCAATGGAACTGATACTGCCAAAAGCAGCACAGCACCCAATAGCCAGAACCACATTGTATTAGTACCCTTTTTGGAGATACTGATAGGGCTGCTGTCGCCCAACAGGATAAAAGCAGCCCAAAATGTTGGATGGGCTGCGGCCTGATTTATTGCGTGGGCATTATTTCTAATGTATTCTAATTTTGCCATTTGCAGCGCTTCGGCTTTATTCATACCTTTGTCCAGGTTTTTATAGAAAAGCTTCATGATGAGGGATGTAGAATAATCATTAACCTGCCAGAGACTAACTACAAGGCTGGGTACTCCCGCATACATAAATGACCTCGCAAGAGACATTATACCTTCTCCTTGAATAAATTTTCCATAGCCTGTTTCACAGGCAGATAGCACAACCAACTGTGCATTCAATCTCATGTGTGCTATCTCCCAAGCTTCCAGCATATTATCTTCGATGCTATCGCCATTTTCAGTAAAGGCAAGGGCTGATAGGATAGGAGCATTATTGTTCAAAACACTATGCATGGCTAAATGTATAACTCCAAAATCTTTGGCCTTTGCTTTAAATGCCCATTCATTAGCAGCAGCATCTTGCCAAAATTGACCGCTGAATACCTCTGAGAGAGACTTCACTTCTTCTCTTGCAGCAGGTAATTCCTGTAACGCATCTCTTAGATTTCTAAGTTGGTTCGACCTTTCAGTTCGGTTGCGCAGGCTGTCGACTCCACCAGAATATGATGCCGCAACTGCCAAGATTTTTGATCTTAGCCAAGATTTTTTCTGCTTAAGATTTTCTTTCCAAAGCGTTGCAGAATAATTGTATGAGACCTTAAAAGTATTAATTACATAAGGAAGCTCGGCATAATTCTTCTTTTCTTTAATTTCAGAAGTCAGGAAGCTTTCAAATGGTAAATGTCCCAACTCACCATCTGCTACAATAATGAGCTGTTTGTTATTTGAATCTTTGATTAA
>JBIKQC010000296.1:0-6301 GCA_044349855.1 Saprospira sp. | reverse complement strand
GAACGGTCCAAGTTTTGCAGCTATCAATGTTCCATTGGTTCAGGGCAATAATACAGTTATCATAACTGCTACAAATCAGGACGGTACAGCCAGCGATAATGCAGTGATTGTTTATCAGCCGGTAAGAACTGTAACTCCGCCTACTGTTGTTATTACCAATCCTTCAACAAATCCGTACAATACTAATAGTGCTTCAGCGGTAATAAATGCAACGATTACGAATGTAAATAATGCACAGAGTGTAACATTTACCGTCAATGGTCAGAATGTTCGTAATTTCAGTATGAACGGAACAAGTTTCAGCGCCAACAATGTGAATCTGAACGATGGCAGTAACAGCATAGTTGTTAGTGCAAGCAATCAGGACGGCAATGCCAGTGACAATGTAGCTATTGTTTACGCAGCACCCGTTCAACCGCCATTGGTAACCATTACTGCACCAGCAGCAAATCCTTCCAACTCGGCCACAAGTTCTGCCAATATCAGCGCGACGATTTTAAATGTAACCAATCCGGGCGGTGTTCGCTTTATGGTTAATGGACAGAATCTGACTAATTTTAATTTTAGCGGTACCAGCTTCAGTGCTTCTAATATCAGTCTGAATCAGGGTGCTAACACATTTACAATTACAGGCACAAACAGCGCAGGAACAGATACTAAATCAACAGTCATCAATTACAATCCGCCAAAACCACCGACGATCGGTCAGATAAGTGCCAATGTTGTTCCGCAGACAAATGGAGGATGCTCTGTAAATGTGAGCACAACCCTTTTCAATGTTTCCAGTGTGAGTGAGATTACATTTAAAGTAAATGGTGTGTTGACAAACAGATTCAACTTCAATAATGGCGCATTTTCTTATACACATAATGTAACGACTAATGTTCCAAATACCATCAGCTATGAGATTACGGTCAATACTGCCGGGGGCAGATCGACACAGACTCAAACTGCGAATGTTGGTAATTGTGCTGTGCAAACACAGGC
This sequence comes from Saprospira sp., assembly GCA_044349855.1. Classification (GTDB taxonomy): domain Bacteria; phylum Bacteroidota; class Bacteroidia; order Chitinophagales; family Saprospiraceae; genus Saprospira. The sequence continues at coordinate 5,314 of JBIKQC010000296.1, read as the reverse complement.
AGCTCCGGTTATTTCAAATTTTGGAGGTTCAATAATATTTCCAAGAAGTGGAGCTGAAGGTTCTTTAAGAGCAACAATAAGCAATATTACTTCTGCCAATCAAATCACATTAAAAGTAAACGGCATCATAAGCACTGCATTTACTTTTACAAATGGAGCATTTGTAGCAGATAATATTCCTTTGGTTCCTGGGAACAATACTTATATTATCACGGCTACCAACAGTGCCGGTACTGATACTAAAAGTACAGTTCTAAACGATGGCAGTGATGGTTCCGGTGGCACCCAAAACCGCAGCAGCAATCCTGATGGTGGGAGTAAAGATGCTGATAAAACTGACGGAAAAATCAAACCGACCAACAACAACAGTGGAAAATTAAATAACACTATTAAACCAAAAGAAGGCGGTTTATAAACAATCGTTTATCCAATTATTAAAACGGTTTCGGGTATCCCGAAGCCGTTTTTTGATTTATTTAAATTTACAGCCCCGTTTTAAATTTGACAATTCCTCAATAAGGTTTCAGTTTAAAAACTCTAAATCCTATATTTGCAGGTTATGAAACTACAATAACAGCCTATACGCTTTGAGTATGTATTGCGTTATGTATAAGTAGCATGCACTTCTGATCTCCAATATTATTAGTACAGACAATATAAAATTATGACTTTCAAACAGGTCCTTTTTGCTGCAATTGCACATCTATGCTTTGTTTCGGCGCAATACGCGCAAATACAGCTGCTTCCTCTGGAAGCCAATCCCACGATTATAGATATTCTTGAAAAAAATCCGGGACTAAAAAACGCAGTGGTCTGTCCTACTCAGACATTGAGCCTTCCTTTTTTTGATGATTTTGCCAATAATCCCAACGGAACATATCCAGACTGCGCTAAATGGCAGGACAATCATGCTTTTATCAATCAGACAATGGCCTACTATCCGCCTAGTATTGGTACAGCTACTCTAGATGGACTAAATGCAGATGGCAGACCTTATGATCAGACCGCCGATCCCAACAGCGGCAATCCGGCTGATACCCTCACTTCACAACCCATCGATCTTTCCGGAAAATCAGCAGCCAATAATATTGTACTCAGTTTTTTCTATCAGGCCCAGGGTTTGGGTGATCGCCCCGAGCAATACGACTCACTTATTTTGGAATTTCTGGATACGGCTTTGGTCTGGCAACAGATTATCCGATATGACGGGGTATCCAACAGTGTGTCGCAGCTTGACATGCTTTCATTCAATCAGGGATTTGTGCTGCTTAACGATTCTGCTTATTTTCATGCTGCCTTTCAATTCCGTTTCAGAAATAGGGCTGCCATTTGCGGTAATAATGATCATTGGCATCTGGACCATATATATATGGATGAAAACCGCATAGATACTACTGCTCCGGTCTATTATTCCGATATCTGTTTTACAGCGCCGCCTGTTTCTGCCTTTAAAAAATACACGGCAATTCCTTGGAAACATTTCAACAGCAGTCTCTGGAACGATACACTGAGCATGCGCACCTTCAACCATTCCAATCAGAGCGGGGCTTTGGACCGCAACTATACCGTAGAAGACACTGCCGATTTGGGCAATTATCTGATGAATGTGGCAACGCCTTCTTTCAATTATTTACCGAGTCCAAATATCCGCGACAGCTACGACACTGTATTGACCGGCAGTTTCGCCACATACAGTCCCACAGGGCCAACACTTTTGCGTTCCACTTATATCATCAATAATCCCACAGCTTTCCAGAACAATCCGCTTTATACCAACAGCGATACGGCATACAGTTATACCAGACTCAGCAATTATTATGCTTACGATGATGGTACCCCCGAGATGCGCTGCTACCTGCAGGGAGTAGGCACACAGTTGGCTGTTGAATTTAAAACCGGAGTTGATGATACCTTGCGCGGTATTTATTTTCATTTGCCTTACTATACCAACCGCAATGCAGAGGATGATTTTATCAATGTAAAAGTTTGGGTGGACAGTTTAGAAAATGAAGTGTTCTCCAGAGATATCTATCGCCTGCGCCATGTAGGCGGATTTGGCGGTATGTACTATGTAGAGTTGGCAGATTTTACCGGCGTTGCTGCTCCGATAGGACTTCCGGCCAATACGACTTTCTATGTTGGATGGCAACAGGCATCTACTGTTCCGGTACCGGTGGGTGTGGACAGAAATACGGATCGCGATGATAAAACTTTCGTTAAAATTGGCGGAAATGCCTGGATCAACAGCGAGATAAATTCAGCTGTGATGATACGTCCCTTGCTCAGTACTGAGGCGAATCCTTATCTTATCGGTACTGAAGCTGTTGAAAGCAAATCAACTGTTTCCCTGAATGTTTTTCCCAATCCTACGCAGGGTCTTTTGAATCTGCAGTGCAGCGCTTGTGATTTTAATGAAAATTATACGCTGCGAGTCTATAACAGCCTAGGTCAGCCTGTCATGGAAACTGCTTATACTGACCTTATAGATATGAGTATGCTGAGTGCAGGTATGTATGCTATTATGTTGTACAATAATGTGGGTTTGCAGGCTAGCAGCCCTGTTATAGTGAGGTAGCAGGATTGTGTTGCCTTTATTTATAATCAATGCGACTCAGACGACGAAGAGCATAAGGACAGGTCGCCCCGAAGGGGCTTGCACGCTTTTTCAAGACCTAAAGGTTGAAGGAAAAGCGTGCTGTTTCTCTTAGAATACGGCAATCAACTGATATGATTTTCACCAATACCTGCTCTTTCAGCGCAGATCTCAAAACAGTTGAAATATTACCTTACTGAGCTCAATGCTTTAGCATTAAGCAAACAATATTTTTTTAGCTTGGGGCTTCAACCCCGGGACTAAGAAAATGACCAATATACAATGGTTTTTAACCATTTACAATCATTAACCATTAAAATGGTTATCTATTTAGCGCTTTTCATTACCCAAGGTTGAAACCTTGGGATAATTCAAAAAACAATAAAAATAGAATTTTATCAGATGATTTACAATCCGTTACAAAATACAGTTTGTAATGAATGTATTTGTTGTTAACCTTTTCTATATTTTTTTTGAAAATAGCCATCCAAATAGCTAACTTTCAGAATGGAAAACAAAGAAAAAATTATCGCACTGCTGCGCAGCCAAAACTACGATAATATCAAACTTGGATTACAATTGGAGGAAAGTCAGCAGATAGACCTAAGTGATTTTTGGGCAGATCTTCGTTCACTTTATGCGCTGCTCTACAAAAAAAAGCCCAGCAAAAGGCATTTGGCAGGACTTTTCCTAATGCATACGATTGATTTGAGTGATAAAGGCCTGCATAAATTACCCGAAAATTTTATTTTTATCGATCAGTTGCAGGAGTTATTTCTTGACAACAACCAACTTATTAACATCAACGACCAACTTCCAAAAGGTGATAAAATCTATTCTATATCATTGACCCGCAACTATTTAACAGAAATTCCTTCAAAAATATTAAATTATAACAATCTGCTCTACCTGAATCTCGACGATAATCCCTTTAAAACTATCCCTGAATCCTTATCAAAGCTGAATAACCTTAAGCATCTGTATCTTGCAAAATGTCAATTATACTGCCTGCCATCAGTATTTAAATTTAATAGCCTGGAAAGATTGGACCTGAGATTCAACCAAATAACTGAATTACCGGCCAGTCTTTGTGAAAGCAAACATTTAATTGATCTTAATCTGGGTCAAAATAAATTAAAAACCTTAGCCCCAAATTTTGGGGAATTAACAAATCTGATTCATTTATCCCTTAATGAGAATTTGATAACGGATTTTCCAACTCAGATATTTAATCTAAAAAACCTATTTTCATTGAATCTTGGAAACAACCCGATTAAAAACATTCCTAAGAATATCAGACAGATGACTAATTTGAAAAGGATAACGCTGAGTGGGACCTTGCTACAAGAAGATCAAAAAAAACATTTAAAATCAATGTTACCGGAAATTATTATTGATTAAATAGCCTCAGAATATGGAAATCAAAGAAAAAATAATCGACCTGCTGCGCAGCGGTACAACTGCAAATATAGATCTTGCTTTGAGTTTGGGAAAAAGTCAAAACATTGATCTGGGCAGTTTCTGGACAGAACTTGAACAGCTTTTTCTTGCTCTGAAGCAGAGAACCGGTACAAGAGCGGAACAGATTAATTTACTTTCAGGAACGGCACTGAATTTGGACACTATAGACTTATTAGACAATCCATTATCAGAACTGCCCATGAATCTCAGTCTGTTGTCAAAAACGGAGCTTTTTTCGGCCAACAATAACAAACTGATGGAATTATCCGATGCAGTCTGTCAATTGACTAATTTGACGGAAATATGTGCTTACGGCAATGAAATCAGTAAAATATCAGCGCAGATCGGGCAACTGCAACAGCTGAAAACCCTGCTGATAAATCAAAATCTTATCACTGAATTACCGGAAAGTTTCTGCAAGCTGCAGCAATTGGAACGTATGGATCTATCCTTAAATTCACTCACTGCGCTACCTGAAGCATTTGGTAATTTAAGATCTTTGAATTTTTGCTGTCTTTCATTTAATAAAATTGCTGCTTTACCTGAAAGTATAGGCAATTTGCAAAATTTAACTGAATTGGATCTGAATGGCAATAAACTGACTGCTCTACCTGAAAGCATGAAGCATTTAACAGCGTTGACTTCACTTTCTTTGGGCTATAATCAACTGTTGAATATACCGGATTGGATTGGAGATTTAACGAATTTAACGAAACTGAATCTGAATCAAAATCAACTCGGCAGCTTACCGGAATCCGTCTCAAACTAATCAATCTTAAAGAGCTGAGTCTTGTCAGTAATTCCTTTTCTGCAAAGAAGAAAAAGGAATTGAAAGTACTTTTGCCCAATTGTGAGCTTTTTTGGAAATTCAAATAGGGCTGAAAGCCTCCGTCAGGAATCCGCCTGAGGGATAGAAGAGGGGGCGAGGCACGAAGACCGTAACGGATAGCCCGACCCTTGGGGCAGGCCATAAAAAAGATTCCCCTTTTAGTTGAAAGGCTGATTTTCCTAAAATTTCACATTTTATCAGAAAATACATCCAATTGGAACAAAATGCCTTAGTTGTTTTGTTCTAAAAGACTATTTTTGCATTGGGAAATGGGATGGCTACAGTTAAAAGTATTCCCAAATATACTTTCCCCTTTTAATCAACTACTTACAAATAAAGTTCAGTATTTTACTGAGCAGCGAAGCGAATGAAAAAATATACTATAACTGCGGCTCTGCCTTATGCCAACGGGCCTTTACATCTTGGACATC
>JBIKQC010000295.1:0-6318 GCA_044349855.1 Saprospira sp. | reverse complement strand
TCAAATAACAAATATCACAAAACTCAGTTCTCAATCAATAATATTCTAAAATATTTAATTTAATTTAATTTAATTTAATTTAATTCTCAAATTCTCAAATTCTCAAATTCTCAAATTATTATTTCTTCTTCGCATTACCCAAATTATACTCTTGATGAAAGCCCAAACAGGCTTTCACAAAATCAACAAAAACCGGATGCGGTTCCTCAACGCGACTTTTGTACTCAGGGTGAAACTGCACACCTACAAACCAGCGGTGTGAAGGGATTTCTACAATTTCCACCAATTTTGTATCAGGATTAATACCTGCGGCTTTCATGCCGGCCTGTTCAAACTGATCGAGATAAGTATTATTGAACTCGAAACGGTGGCGGTGACGCTCCGTGATATTTTTTTTACCGTAAATGAGTTTTGCGCGGCTGTCCTTTTTCAATTCGCAGGGATAAGCACCCAATCGCATAGTACCGCCTTTTTCCTGAATATTTTTTTGATCGGCCATCATGTCAATAACCGGAAACTCGGTATTCGGATCCATTTCAGTTGAAGCTGCGCCCTTCATTCCCAGCATATTCTGTGCAAATTCAACTACAGCACACTGCATACCAAGGCAGATGCCCAAAAAAGGGACATTGTTTTCTCTTAGATATTGTATAGTGGTTATTTTACCCTCAATCCCGCGTTCGCCAAATCCCGGTGCAACTATTACGCCCGAAAGGTCTTTCAATGTCTCCTCCACATTGGAAGGATTGATATGGGATGAGTGAATGTAAATAAGCTGTACCTTGCATTCATTTGCAGCGCCTGCGTGCACAAATGCCTCATGTATTGATTTATAAGCATCCTGCAGCTCAATATATTTACCGACCAAACCGATTTTGATCTCGTGCAGCGGATTTTTCAAAAGGCCCAGAAAGGATTTCCAACGATCCAATTTAGGTTCATGACGTTCTAGCAGGCGCAATTTGGTCAGGACCGTTGCATCCAGTTTTTCTTTGAGCATCAAAAGTGGCACATCGTAGATAGAGTCAGCATCGCGGGCCTCTACTACTGATCCGAAATCGAGATTGCAGAATAGTGCCAGTTTGCGGCGCAGCTCCATAGAAAGGGCATGTTCGGTGCGGCAAACTAAAATATCGGGCTGAACACCTGAAGAAAGCAGTTCTTTTACAGAATGCTGTGCAGGTTTTGTTTTAAGTTCACCGGCGGCTTTCAGATAAGGTATCAGTGTCAGGTGAATCGTCAGACAGTTTTCACGGCCCATTTCCCAACGCATCTGACGCATAGCCTCAATATAGGGTAGCGATTCAATGTCACCTACAGTTCCTCCGATTTCTACCAGAATAATATCATATTCCTTATTGGAAAGGTTCATGATATTGCGTTTTATCTCATCGGTGATATGCGGAACTACCTGAACAGTTTTGCCCAAATAGGCTCCTGAGCGTTCTTTATTGATAACCGTCTGATAAATACGGCCTGTAGTAACATTATTGGCCTGCGAGGTGGTAATGTTAAGAAAGCGCTCATAATGTCCCAAATCGAGGTCTGTCTCGGCGCCATCCTCTGTAACATAGCATTCGCCGTGTTCGTAGGGATTTAGTGTGCCCGGATCTACATTGATATAGGGGTCGAGTTTCAGTATGCTGACAGAAAACCCGCGGGACTGCAGCAGTTTACCCAAAGAGGCAGCTATGATGCCTTTACCCAAAGAGGAGCTTACTCCCCCGGTAACGAATATGTACTTGGTCATTATTTTCATGGTGCGCTTGTATGGCGCAAAAGTAAGGTTTTCATATTTAATAAGTCGGCAAAGCAGATTTTTTTTGCAAAAAATGATGAAGGTTATGTTTTATGCTTACAGATAGATGACAATTTTATCTGTTACTGATACCCTGCCTTGCTCATTCAAAATTTGCAAAATATTGATCATTGCTGCTATGCCCGCTATAGGCAGCATATATTCATCTAACAAAAAAAATCAATCAATTCTTTAATCTCTTTTCTCCAATCTCTCCACCCTTTTCAACAACTCAGGCAGTTGCTTAAACACAGCATTGGCGCGTAAAAAATCATTGTAAAGCAGTGCAGGAGAGCCGAATAATGCGGTATTTTCTTCTTTCACGGCCTTATTTATACCGCTTTGCGCCTGTATTTTGGTGCCGTTGGCGATGCCAATATGTCCCACAATGCCGACTTGACCGCCAATCATGCAGTTTTTACCGATTTTGGTACTGCCCGCAATGCCGGCCTGCGCAGCAATGACCGTATTTTCACCCACAGTTACATTGTGAGCAATCTGAATCAGATTATCCAATTTTACACCCCGTTCAATCAGGGTTTTACCCATTGTTGCACGGTCAATGACCGTATTGGCGCCCACTTCTACTCCATCGCAAAGTTCCACGATTCCCAATTGCGGTATTTTCTTAAAAGTTCCGTCCTCCTGAGGTACAAAGCCAAAACCATCGGAACCGATGACTGCTCCGGAATGTACAATACAGTAATTGCCAACGATACAGCCATTGTAAATTCGTGCACCCGGATAAATTATGCTCTCCTTTCCGATGCTGACCTCATTGCCGATATAGCTGTGCGGATAGATATGCGCTCCCTCGTCAATTTTGACGCCCTTTCCGATATATGCAAAGGCCTCAACCTTTACTGCATCGGCCAATTCGGCATCGGGATGTATAAAAGCATAAGGTGAAATCAGGTCTTCTTCCTCGTCGTCGCTGTCCTCCATCATTGCTCCGAAACGTTCCAAAAGCACTGATAGCGAGGCATATACATTCTCTACACGAATAAGGGTCGCAGCAATAGGCTGTTTGGGTTGAAAATCATTGGCTACCAAAATAATACTGGATTTGCATTCATAGGCATAATCTTCGTACTTCGGGTTGGCCAAAAAGCTGATTGCACCGGGCACCCCTTCTTCGATCTTGGCGGGTTTAAACACTTCCACATCGGGATCTCCTTCTACTGTACCTCCTATGAATACTGCTATTTCAATTGCTTTCATGTGCAAATTAATTTTTTATTAAATAACTGTTGCGCTAAAATAAAGTTATTTTCGGCTTCAAACTAAAAAAAATTGCACTACTAATTTATTAGTACTAATTTAGTTCAGTTTTTAGGAAATTTATAAACTCTAATATTATACTCAATGAACCTCGTCCCACTAAAACGCCAACAAACTGCCGATTATAATATTGGACCAACCAGAAAAGTTAAGGCTCACAATAATTTTATCGGTGGGCTCCTTGTTGTGGGTGATAAGATTATCTCTGTTTCGGAAGACGGGTCATTAAAACTTTATCAGGCAGATTCCTTAAAGCTAATAAAAATACTCATTCAGCTCAGTTATCCGATTAACTATTTGGCTTTGTCCGATGATCATTCTTTGATTGCAGCAGCTTCAGACGACGGAAAAATTAGGATAATATCTACAGAAAACTGGCGGATTATCCATGAAATAAATGCACATAGCTCCTATGTTACCAAATTGGTTTTTAATAAAGATACCCTGATTTCTATATCCAAAGATGAGACTATCAAGATCTGGAATCCATTGAAAGCAGAGTTATTGGAAGAACTTAAAGGACATGAGGCTTGGGTTTACACACTTTGCGCATCTCCCGACGGGAAAAAACTGCTGACAACCGCGAATAGCTGCAGTGCAGTTGTTTGGGATTTGAAGAATAAATCCATGGAAAAAGAACTTGTGAAAGGTGGGCGGCTGATTTACGGAAAAGATGGAACAACGCTTTTGTTTGGCGGAAATAATACAAGCGATATCGGTAATAAATTTTTCCCGAATTGCAGTCTCTGGATTAAAGGCAATATGGCTTTTACCTGCAGTCAGGATATTGTTTGTTGGAATACCAAAGATTGGACAGTAAAATGGCAGGAAGATATATCTTATGAAAATGTAAGGGCTATACTTCATCTGCCGCATTACAATATGCTCATTGCTGTTTCCAACAATATTTATGGCATCAGTCCCGAAACCGGAAAAACAGTTTTTTCGCAAAAAAATACAGACAGCACAGCTTTTACCAGTGCCGCACTTTTTGGAGACGATTATCTGGTGACCGGCGACGAAAAAGGAAATCTGGCCGTTTGGAATTTGGCAGAAATAGCCGCCGCAGGTCAAAAAGCCCCTTTTAGCGGAGATGTTTATAAACCCCTTTATGTTCCAGCAGCCGATAGAATCATTGCAGGCAGTTGGCTTGGCGGAATTATTTCCATTTGGTCCAAAAATGGCCGATTTATGGAATCGCTCAAAGGATTGGCTGCCAATACGGACAATCTGCCTATCGGCATTTTGCCAAAGGAACCAACCAAAGTTCTTATGACCGGAGAAGGCGAAATCTGGGTAGTGGATGTCAGTACTGCAAAAATTGACCGAAAATTAGTCCTCGATCATAAAGAACTGAACGTGACAGATGCCTTCTGGATTAACGATTTTGAATTTATTGCCTCCTGTGTCAATGCATTGCCCAGACTGGTAAATGTCGAAAGCGGTAAAATAAAGGTCATTCAATCAAATTTTTCGTTAGGTGGTCAAAATATTAAATTGGATGATGAGCGTTGCCTTTTTCAACTTTCTTATTACAAAGATGAAAATTATTATAAAACTGATGCAGAAATTAGTGAAATCTCCCTGTTTGTTGGCAAGGATAAAAGTTTAAAAACCCTTGAAAAGCAAGCCCCTTTGGTGGTTTACAATCTTAAAACCAATACAATCGAACAGGAATGGTGGTTTCCAAGTGAACAAATAAAAAAGGATTGGGGACATTATGGTTGGCCTATTAGCGGAGGTCCGGAAAATAATATTGTTGCAGCAACATATTCAGAAGAAAAACAGATCCATTTTTGGAAAGCCTCTGAAAGTAAACCATTTGCCATAAAAAAATTAGCGTCATTGGCCAAGAGTAAATATTCAAGCCCCTATCCTGTTTTTGCCAACGAAAAGGTTTTTATCTTCAGATTGGATGATGATTTCTTGAAATATGACATTTCTACAGGAAAATGGCAGTCAATATTTACGGATGGTTGGAAAACGGCATTAAGTCATGACAAACGATTTATGGCCAACATACAGGGCAGAAACAAACTGGTTATTTTTGACACCCTCAGTTGGGAGATAGTATGCATTGTTCCTGTGGGTTTTGACATGGAATGGGTCTTAATGACGGAGGAACTGCTCTATACATACAGCAAAATTCATGGCCTTATGCTTTTCCGAATAGAGTTGTAGGTATTTTCTGTTCGGAATAAAAAAAAACAACTATTTTAGCCTTTTAATATCAAAATTGTAAGATTCCAAAAATAGATACGGCGTTTTGTAAAAATCGAAGATCCGTTGATTAAAAATTACCAAATAAAAATTACACTCTACCAAGTACCAAGTACTAAGTACCAAATACCATAAAAATGAACATAAATTCAAAACTGCCCAATCTCGGCACTACCATATTTTCCGTCATGTCGGCTTTAGCCAATGAGACCGGAGCAATCAACCTTTCTCAGGGATTTCCGAATTACGAGTGCGACCCAAAACTGCTGGATCTTGTCACGCATTATATGAAAAAGGGCATGAATCAGTACGCCCCGATGCCGGGTGTGCCTGCACTCTGTCAGCGTTTGGCTCAAAAAATCCAATCATTGTATGGAGCAGAATTCAATCCCGCAACTGAGATTAGCATCTGTCCGGGTGCTACTGAAGCACTGTTTTCTGCAATAATGGCCTTTGTCCATCCGGGCGAGGAAGTGATAGTCATAGAACCGGCTTATGACAGCTATGTGCCAAGCATCGAATTGGCCGGCGGAAAGCCCGTGCCCTATTCACTAAAAGCTCCGGACTGGAAGGTGGATTGGACAGAATTGGGTAAGCTGATTACAGAAAAAACACGCATGATCATTATCAATACTCCGCACAATCCTTTGGGTACGATTCTCGATGAAAGCGATATTTTAGCCCTGCAAAAATTGGTAGCCGGAACAGATATCATTGTCCTCAGCGATGAGGTTTATGAACATTTGGTATTGGAAAAAGGTGCATCGCACTGTTCTGTTATGCGTTATCCGGAACTCAGAAAACGCAGTTTATCTGTCTTTTCCTTCGGAAAAACATTGCATGCCACCGGTTGGAAATTGGGTTATATTGTCGGCGATGAACGCCTGATGCGCGAATTCCGCAAAGTACATCAGTTCAATGTTTTTTCGGCCAATACGCCGATGCAGTATGCTATTGCCGATTATTTGGAAGATCCTTCGGTTTATAACAGTCTGCCTGATTTTTTTACCCAAAAACGC
>JBIKQC010000294.1:0-6348 GCA_044349855.1 Saprospira sp. | reverse complement strand
CATTTCAAAGGCAAGCAGCGCTGCTTTTTCTGAAACCATCATGAGTTCTTCGCTTTCATCGCCATAGAGCTGTTCAGCCATATAAAAAGCCTCTTTCAGCTTTTGCAAAGCTGATTCAAACTGATGTGCAGCGGTCAAAAAATCAGCCCAATCTATATAAAATTCAATTCTTTTCTCGTGAGATTTTTTGCCAAAATATTTGGCGTAAGCTGCTGCAGTTTTGGAAAATGCATCAGCTGCATCAATATCCATAGCAGCCTTATACAGATACTTTGCACGAATGTGCTGTAAGTAAATATATGAAATATGGGTTTTACCCAAATGTTCAGAACATGCTTCCAGAATATGCTCGTTCAAATTTACTGCTGCGTCAAAGCCTTTGGATAAAGCCGTCCAAATAATTAACTTATCGCAATTTGAATAATATTTTTCCCAGGCATTGTATTTGGAAAATAATTTCAAACTGTTATCCAGCTGTACAATAGCAGCTTCATATTTTCTGCTTTCAGCTAGTTTATCAGCTGTTTTAATGCTGTTTTTAGCTGCTACGTTATCTTTTTGGGAGATTTGGGCAGTTATGAGAGTCGTTAAACTCATAAAAAACAATAAAAAAACAAATCTCATATTTAGAGGGATTTTTGATAATTATAAAATACCTATCATTTTCAAGCCTCTTCCTTTCATAAATTCTTTTGCTGCTTTTTTCATCTCATCGATAGAAATGTTAAAACTGTATTTCTCGTCAAGAATTCTTACTTTTTCAATTTCCTTATTGGAAATTTTGCCATCCAAAACAAAGCCCATAATTACGATATCGCTTATCAACTTTTGGATATAAGGGGAAAAGCTGCTCAGTTGCGCCAAATCATTGTCTTTGTATTCCCTTTCTTTTACAGGTTTAATTTCAAAAAATTTAAACAGTTCTTTTGTTAGTGTTGAATGGTTTTGATTGAAAGCTTTTTTGGATAATACGATCAGATGAAGGGTATCGTAAATCAATTCTTTTTCGATTTCGTTCAATTGCTTTTTTTCTAAACGGCTGATATAGATAGTAATAATCTGCCTGCCCATTATAGTTGAAATGATATCCTTATACACATAATGAGTTCCTAATGCATTAAAAAACATATAAATAGGTGTCCCAATCAGATCTAAAGTATATTTTATTATATATCTGAAGAGGAAACGCTGCAATAAAAAACGCAATAACTGATTAGATAAGAAAGCTTTAAATATATTGAGCATATTTATAACAAAAAGATAGGATTTGCTGCTGCCCTTATAGGGATTGAGCCCATAATTTACGATTGATTTATCTTTTTGATTGGTTCCCAACTTAACAACGTCGTCAATTACTTCTTTTTTATTGCTTTCGCTCAGCAATCCGGAGATAACGGAAATAGTATGGGTCATCCGAAGATGCGTAAAAGTAAGTACCATAATCTCGGCAAAAGTAAGTATACCGCACCATATAAGACCATAATATTCGATTGGAATATTTAAGCCAAAAATATTGAGTGTAACAGTATCTTGAAAAAACCCGAAAAAATAGGTAGGTATATAATATGAAAAGATAAAAAAACCGCCTATAAATGCTGCAAGGAGCACAGTCTGAAAATAAATCTGACTCAATTTTGCTAATTCCTGATCCGTAAAAAGATAAATATCATTCTTTGTTTCAGGAACATTTATTTGGAGAGAGGAGATATACTTTTGATATAGAAAATTCATTTTGTTATTATTTATTTTTCATGAGTGATCGAGCAGAAGTAATGATAAGTTTAATTATAGTTTTAATAATTTTAATAATTTTTTTGGCTATCAATGCAAAAAATGCAGCTAAAGTGGTCTCGTCACAAATGACTAGAACGAGGCTTTTAAAGAAGGCGGATGGAAAAAGATATTCTGATTAGTTATCATTATTTTTGTTCGATTGTTTAATATACAACTTTAATCTTTTATCGGTATAAAGAAGCTCATAATTAAATCTGTTTATGATATCTAAATCAGTACTGCTTACTATATAATCTTCTGTATCGAGAAGTACTGCATCATAAACAGTTTCAGAAAAAGGCCTGTAACTATTACTTTCTGTAAAAGGCATAAAGACATTTACTTTTTTCTCATTGATTTGAAAATAATACTCCAACAAAGGTTTGTCGTAACGTGAAAAGCAGTAAACACTGTTCAAAGAATCTGTTTTTTGCATTATCAGTTCTGCAATTTTTTTTGAATCTCTGTCCAAATTTGCACTCCAATTCATAAAATAATGATTTTCTGAAGCGTAGAAAGTAAATATAGCTATTGAAATTGATACAAAATAAAGTATAATCCTGTTTTTAAATAATTTGGTGAGGATTGCAGCAGCAATAATAAAAAAAAATAACTGAACATAGCTCCAGACTCTATAGGGTACTTCAATTGAGGTTATCATAAATAATAAAAAAGGGGCGATCCAATTTATCAAAGATATATACAAAAGCTTTTGTTTTTTGAATTCAGATTTAAATAGAATAAATATTGAAGCAAAAAACAAAATTGTAAAGGTTGGAATCAACCAAAATAGGGCTGCTCCATTTCCCAAAATCAGCCAATCTGCAAGTCTGTTCAAATAAAGCCAAAAATTACCTCGGGAATCGATGACAGCAGCATCGGCAGCACTGCTTAAGACAGTGATTCCTCCTCCTAAAATCATCGGAAGATACAATATTGTTACTATGATAAAAGCAGTTAGATTTGCAATAATAAAGGGTTTAAAAACAACCTTGTTTTTAGGCAGAAAAATAAGCAGTAACGGAATATTCAGCGCGTAAATATATATAAATGCAAAGTTTGAGTAAAGCCCTAAAACAGTACAGAGTACATATAGTCTTAAAAATATTCCCCTATTCTTTTCATTTCCAAAAAGAAGACCATACCATGCAAGCATGCTTAGTATTACAAAAAAAAGCATAAGTCCGTAACCTCTTCCCAGAATGGAGAAAAAATAAAAGGAACCACTTAAAGCAGACATTATGAGGGCAATAAAAGCTGTACTATTTCCAAAAACTCTTTTTACCATTAAGAAGAAAACAAACAAAGCTGCTAATCCTGAAAAAAATGCAGGAAGCCTGACAGCTAATTTTGGTGGAAAGGAAAGACTATCAAAAGCGGCAGAAAATATGGTATATAAGCCATGATTATTATTTGGACTCAGCATCGAAATCAATATGCCTTTTGAGCTAAAATGAAGATAAGTCCAGGCCTCATCATATTGTAATTCATAATTGTTTATATGAAATATGGCTCTGCTTATAAACAATAAAAATACTCCTAACAAGAGCAATTTTTCTGAAAGTGTTAATGTTTCAAATATTTTAAGAATTTCATGCCGATAAAACACAAAATCTGTTTTCAGAATATTTGCAGCAGTCTTTGCTTTGTTAAAAAACTTGTATAGAAAAAAAATATAGCAACATAGACAAAAAATAGAGAGTATTCTGATGGATAAAAAAACCTGTTGGGTCATTATTTTCGTTTGAAAATATGTTTTCCAATCTGTTTTGTCTGCCAGTTTAAGAAAAAAATGGCTAAGTTGATTATAATCAAAGGTCCATAATAAGATCAAAACTGATATAAAGCCTATCAGGGCTAAAGCCATGATCAGCTTTAACGTGATTGAGAGAAATTCAGTTTTTGATACATTCATCAGAACAGGTTCTAAAATAATTTATTTTTATTCTTATTGTTGTCGACTTTTTTCCATTTTTCGATTTCATCCAAACTCATTTCATTTTCTTCGATACTGATTTTCAACTTTTCGCGATCATCAATTGAAACTGTAGGCATTTTGGAAACAATCTGTTCCAAAGCTTTGATACGTTCTCTTTGGAGATCATTTTCATTCAGCAGATTTCCCAATTGACGTTTCATATCTTTTAAGGCGCCATTATCGCCGCCTTCTAATTCCAATCTTTTCATTTTCAACTTGTAGCTTGTGAAAATAGCTATCAATGGAATTGAAAAAACCATAATTATTGCAATAATTGCTACCATTTTGAAATAAATTTTATTAACTTATTTTATTGAAAGTCTGTTTATTTTGCAGAGTTAGCATATATTTTTTCAGACTTATATTTTCTTCTTTTTCTAACTTGGGATCCTCGTCTATAATTCTTTGTGCAATTTGACGGGCTGCCTGCAGTATATTTGTATCTTTTATAATATCTGCAATCTGGAGTCCAATGATTCCTGACTGTTGCGTACCGTCAATATTACCGGGACCCCGAAGTTTTAAATCAGCCTCAGAAATTTTAAAGCCATCGGTAGTTTCACACATAGTCTGCATTCTGAAACGGCCTTCTTCTGAAAGTTTAAAACCGGTCATTAGAATACAATAAGCTTCTCCACCACCACGCCCTACACGTCCTCTAAGCTGATGCAACTGTGCAAGTCCGAAACGCTCTGCATTCTCAATAATCATAATTGTTGCGTTTGGAACATTAACACCCACTTCAATAACTGTTGTAGCCATCATTATCTGAGTTTCCCCCCTTATAAAACGCTGCATTTCATATTCCTTATCATCCGGTTTTTGTTTTCCATGTACTACGCTTATTTGGAATTCCGGTTTAGGAAATTCGTGAGAAATAATATCATAGCCCTGCATCAGGTCTTTTATTTCAGCCATCATTTCGCTTTCTGATTCTTCAATAAGCGGATAGACAATATAAACCTGGTGCCCTTTAGCAATTTCATCTTTCATGCGACCGAAGGACCAAAGCCTTTGACTTTCATATTTATGAAAGGTTTTTATGGGTAATCGGCCCGGCGGCATTTCATCAATAACGGAAACGTCAAGGTCGCCGTAAACGGTCATTGCCAGTGTTCTTGGTATTGGGGTTGCCGTCATCACAAGGATATGCGGAGGACAAAGATCTGTTTTTCTCCACATTTTAGCTCTTTGCATCACACCAAATCGATGCTGTTCGTCAATTATGGTTACACCAAGTTTTTTAAAAACTACAGAATCTTCAATGAGTGCATGAGTTCCGATAACAATATTTATTGTTCCTTCTTCAAGTTGTTTAAGAATTGCTTTTCTTTTAGCTCCTTTAATATTGCCTGTCAGTAATTCCATTGTAATACCAAGTCCTTCTCCCATTTCCATGAGTGACTTAAAATGCTGCTGAGCCAAAATTTCTGTTGGTGCCATCAAGGAGGACTGATATCCATTATCTAAAGCCATCAGCATAGTCATAAATGCCACTACAGTTTTGCCGCTGCCTACATCACCCTGTAAGAGGCGGTTCATTTGCATGCCATTTCCCAGGTCTTTTCTTATCTCTTTGATTACCCGTTTTTGGGCATTTGTCAGACCGAATTTAAGATTATTGTTATAAAAATTATTAAAAAAATCTCCAATGCTTGCAAAGACAAAACCTCTATAGGCTAATTTTCGGTTTGCTTTTAATTGTAACATTTTTAATTGAAGAAAAAATAATTCTTCAAATTTCAAACGATTTCTTGCAGCTTTAAGCTGTTCCTGATTTTGAGGAAAGTGGATAAAACGCAAAGTTTCATTTCTTGAAAAAAACTTAAATTCATCCAATATATATTTGGGTAAATTATCTTCAATTATTGTTTTAGATTCTTCAATTTTAAGCAATACAGTTTTTATTATTTTACCGATATCTTTTGATTTCAGATTTTTGGCATTCAGTTTTTCTGTGGTAGAATAAACCGGTTCTAAAACTGCCTGAAGTTCAGTATTTGCGCTGCTTATTAATTCTATTTCCGGGTGTACAATATTTGCTTTACCGTTAAAAACAGTTGGTTTTCCAAAGATGATGTATTCTGCCCCTGTCTGCAGATTTTGAATCCAATTCAATCCTTTAAACCAAACTAATTCCATGACACCGCTTTCATCCCTAAAAGTGCCTACCAGACGTTTTTTGTGGCCTTCTCCGTGAGATTCGATACGTCTGAGAATTCCTCTTATTTGGACATAATCAGAATCATCCTGAATTTCAGAAATTTTATGAAATTTGGTTCTGTCTATGTATCTAAATGGGTAATAAGAAAGCAGTTGTCCATAGGTAAATATACCCAATTCTTTCTTGAGTATATCAGCCTTAATAGGGCCAACCCCTTTTAGAAATTCGATTGATGTATCGAGCATTGTAAGTTTTTTAATCAGATAACAAGTACAAAATAACACTATTTACTTGATCATTGCAAGCTTCATCACCAAATAATTGACAAATAATACTAATAAAAAAAGCCCAATTCGTTAGAATCGGGCTTTAAAAATTTAGGTAGGCGGTGACCTACTCTCCCACTTGCGTAGTACCATCGGCGCTGAAGGGC
>JBIKQC010000293.1:0-6398 GCA_044349855.1 Saprospira sp. | reverse complement strand
CCTTGACATAGTCAACAGAAACCTCTGCAATCTCCGATATTTCTTCTAGGCTATTACTCCCTTTTTTGAGCATTGCCAAAATCATCTTGTCCTGTTTTTCTTTTTCACCTTCGCGTTTTCCTTCGCGCTTCCCTTCGCGCTTCCCTTCGCGCTTCCCCTTGAGTTCTCCTTCAAGTTTTCCCTGTTTATAGGTGAAAGTGTCTTCTATTTTTAGTTCCAGTGCCATATATTTTTCGATATAATGTTGAATAAAGCCATCTAAATTACGAAGTTTTGAGATAACTTCCAGTTGATTAACAAATTTTTCCATTCCAAAAGTTTCATTGGTTATAATTTTTGCTCTGGCAAAAATTAAATCTGCAATTTCCAAATCTGAAAGGTTTTCAAAATCAGACAAAATGGCCAATATTAATTCTTCCGGCTTTTCGCTTTCCAAAAAAATGCTGTATGAAAATTCCTGAATGCTGATCAGTTCAAATTTAAAATAATTATTCCCGTCCTCATAGACATTTTGCATTTTAGAAATACCTTGTCCAAAATAAAATACCAGTTGAACAACACGCATTTTATACTTGCTTACCAGCATAGCATGGTATTCCTGCATGCGGTAAACCATATTGGGGTCATCTTTGCTTTGCGCTTCTGCATGCAGAATGAAATTATTTGCCGGGTCGCAGTATGAAATTTTCCTAAGAAAATCTGTTTTCTTCTCCTTTGTACGCTGAATATCGGTACCTAACTCTTCTGCCTTTTCAAAATCGCTGTTAATAAACCTTTTGCTGAACGCCATATATATTGCTTCCAGGTTTTCTTTGAATATTTTATCGTAATGGTTTGCCATAGTTTAGGGGTTTGACTACAGCGAATATACTCCGAAAAAAACAGCTTGTCAAGAGTTAAAAACAAATAGTTTGAATTTATTTGTTTTTAATGTATTTGTAGGCTTCAAAAACAAATGCCGAGATCATTGCTGAGATCGGCATTCCTGTTATGTTTTTATGTTGGTTTTATTATTTTTTCAAAAGCAGGTCGGTTAGTTTTTCCAGCTGTTTGTGCAGATATTTAATCTCTTCCTGCTGATTTACAATAGTTTCTTTCAGGATATCAATGGCCTTGTCGCTTTCGTAAATGTTTAGGTTAAATTGTACACCATTTTCATTTGCTTCGCCATTATTACTATTTCCTGAAATCATAAATTTTCTGTCATCAAAACGGTAGATATCTTCAACGCTGACATCCAATGCTTCGGCAATTTTTCCCAATCGTTCTGTATTAATGGATGTTTCTCCTCTCTCCATTCTGCCATAAGCCTGAGCGGTGAGGCTCAGTTTTTCAGCAATCTCCTCTTGGGTTTTACCCTTCATTTCCCTTATCCGTTTAATTTTTGCGCCATCCATATTTTTAAGATTTCAGTGTGTACAAAAGTAATGGTTTTGTGAAGGATAAAAAAGTTAATGCCAAACTTTTCTGCCTTTTTTTGATAATCATAACAACAAAAACAAGAATAGTTACAATTGAGATGCTGATTATATTTGTAATGTCAATAATGTCGTAAATAACAAATATACTTATTCACTCCAAAAAAACATTTATAATTATGAAAAAAATACTTATTCTCCCTATTCTAGCATTTTTTGCGATTTTTCTAAGCTCTTACAACTCAGTTTCAACTGACAATAGAAATATTAATATTGTTAAAGAAACAAAGATTGTCAAGACAGGTGAAAAATACCGAGTTACTGCCAAAACTAGAAATAAATATGGTCAAAACTATTGGGTTGATTTAATAGTCGATGGAAATGTAACGTCATATTCAAGTTCAATTTATGCTGTTTATTATGATGATGGTTATGGGTTAAAACAGGTTACCTATTATTCTGACTATGAGTATAAAAACTCATATTACGTCTTCATTGATGGGAATTCCTATTATTTTACTTTTTAACTACTATTTTTTCTTCCATGTAGATTTTGCCAAAACATTCATTTTATTTCTATTTATACATCCTTTAGTATACAAATGAAATAGAAATGCTTACAATTTTATAATCAAAATTTATGAAAAGACGAATAGTTTTTTTTACTGCATTCTTGATGTTATTTTCCATACAAGGATTTTGTCAAGTAAGTGATGGTATGAAGCCCGCAGGAATGGGTGGTGTCAAACCTTATTAATCACCAACTGATTATATGGCCAGGGGGTTAGAAAGGAGTCAATACAATTATGACAATAGTAATGGTTCAGTTGTTTTTTTTACTGACTCAAAACCTAAGGGGAGAATTAATTTTTATATTGAAGGCAGATATGTTGGCTATCTTGATGACTATTTCGTAACTATGAATCCAAATTGTGGACAATCTGGAGCACTTACTATATCGTTAAAGCCTGGCAATTATACTTTTACCGCTAAAGACAGTGATAGGTCTTGGGAAGGTAGAATAACTATTTCAGGAAGTAGATGTTCGCCAATTAAACTTAATTAGTAAGCTTAAATTTTAAAAGCATACTTTCTATCCAACCACTTCTCTTTTAAAAAGAAGGGACTTTATTTGGCTTTGCTGAATCATTAACCTCTAGTTGATTCATAACATTTCCAATTTGTCGTAGAGTAAGATAAAAAATCCACGCCCTTCCAAGCGTGGATTTTCTTTTCCAAGTACCAAGTACTTAATACCAGTTACTAAAAAAATCTAATTTATCGTCATCAACTCCGGTTTGCTCCAAACTCTTTCTGCCTGAGTATAGTAAAGGAAGGCACAGGAAGCCGGGGCCTCGTACTGACCGGGGATATCGGCTTTCAGGTCCAGGTTGACAGTTTTTACTTCGCCCGGACGGATAAACTCATAGTGCAGCACTACATATCCGTCGAAAATTTCGTAGAAATCAAAGGCTTTTTTCTCCTGCAATTCTTTCAGCTGCCAAATTTGCACAGAAAGTCCGGCTGGAATGCCGATCATAGCCATTACAATGGGCTGATCTTTTTTGGAAACGCTGCTTAATTTTGCATTCATACGGACCGTTTCGCCCATTTTCACTTTGCCGTTAGGCAATGTGGTTGCCAACTGCAGTTCGCATTTATCCGAATTGTTCGGCATACGGGTATTGTATGTCAGTTCCAGTTCATAAGGCATTGCTGATTTTGTACCTTCAAAAACGATGTCCACTTTTTGATCGCCTGAAGCTAAGAACGGGGTCAAATCAGGGATAACAATATCCTTATCATCCGCTTTGTAAGGAACAGAAATTACTTTTTTGCCATTTACGCTTACTGCAAATACTCCGCTTTCAGCAGCACGTTTGCTCATTTTGGTATAACCCAATATGGCTTTGAGTGCCAGAACG
Organism: Saprospira sp.; assembly: GCA_044349855.1. Lineage (GTDB taxonomy): Bacteria > Bacteroidota > Bacteroidia > Chitinophagales > Saprospiraceae > Saprospira. The sequence goes on along the minus strand of JBIKQC010000293.1, from coordinate 3,055 downwards.
GTACCCTGTGTAGAGCCGTAACCGTAGTAGTCTTTGCTTGCCTGAATGTTGGCAACAGCCGATCCCAACTGCTTCATATAAGCTTTATTTTTCATCATGGCCAGACAGGCAAGTCCTGTAGTTTCAATTTTCAGGGAACTGCCGGTTGAATTCACCACCGAAGCTGTGAGGCCCATGAAACTGCCATCTGCTTTCTGAGTTTTCATCAGTTCGCGCATCAGTTCGTCAGCACGTTTGTCCTGAACATTGTACAATGCATTTATCACAAGGCCCATCAGATATGGATCTTCGCTTTTCACAGCATCTTTGTAAGATTTATCCAGTTCTTTTGCGATATCCTTGCCCAAGCCTGCTTCAGTCATTGCATAAACGATGTAGGCATCAGTGATTTCAGAGGTTGCCCAGCTGTGCAGACAGTTTGGATTTTTGTTCCAGGAACCTTTGCCGTCACGGCGATCCATCAGCCATTTTGTGGTGCGTTCAATCAGTTTAGGATCTACCGGATAAACCGATTTCATGTCGATAAACTGCATAAGTCCGTAGGCTGTAAGTGCTTCGTGTGCGGGGTCGCGGCCCCACCAATCAAATCCGCCGCCTTTAGATTCGTATCCGGCCAATCGGCCATAGCCAATTTCCAAATATTCACGAACCTGTTTCTCGATTTTTGGATTACTGCTGTTTGTTTCACGCAGATAGTTCAGCGCAAGAATATTAGGATAATTGGAGCTGGAAGTCTGTTCAAAACAGCCACCCGGCATGCGGAGCATACTTTCCATTCCGCCCATCACCTGATCGAGACTGCTTGGGAATACACGCAATTTTGCTTTCAGTGAACCGGCAATAGGCTCTTTGATACTGAATTTTACGGCATCGTTCAGTTTGTCACCGCTGTGCAGTATTCTCACAGGGAAACCGCGCGGACGGGTTTTTATGGCAACCGACATTTCATCTTTGAGGCCTTTGGCATCGAAGCTCACTGTCAATGTTCCTGCTGCAGGGTCATTGCTCACCACTGCTTCTGCCAAAATGGTTTTGCCTTCACGGGCAGCCAAAGTTACAGATGTTGGCGGTGTGCTGATGAATTTAATGTTGGCAGGCAGAGAAACAATCAGTTGTCCGGTCACCGTCTCATCGGTATTATTCGTGAGGGTAATTGGAATAAAAACTTTGTCCTCGGTCAGCAATTCAGTTGGTATTTTTGCTATCAATTCTACGGGCAGCTGAATAAAGTATTTGTATTCTGTGCGGCCTACAGAACCGTCATTACCGAAACCTTCAACAGTGACTCGGAACTGTGTGATATCATCTGAGTTGTAAAAAGCAATTGTTGCTTTGCCATTTTTGCCGATATTCAGCGTTGGATTCCAATACACTGTACTGCGGAAATCGTTGCGAAGGGTAGGCTGTTTTTTATCTTCATATTTTGGTGCATAGAATTCGCGGGCACGATAATAACGGGCTCCGACAACTGCCACCTGTTTTTGACCAATAGCTCTACCATCACGCTTTCTCATTTCATCTTTGGCAACAATACCATCCATCATTTTCTCTTCTTCCATTCCGAAGTCAATTTCAGCTTCCAATTTTTTAGCATCGTCGGCAATTGCCAGGGCAGGCGCATCTACCACCATCCCAAATACTTCGGCATCTTCAACGGCATTAAAAACCGGAGCCTGAGCCAGATCGTGCATTGGGATATTTTGAGCTTTATTTACCATTGGAATGTTATTCTCCGCCCTGTTATTGCCGGAAGGACGTATTTCCATTGCCGAACTTTTGGTACGTGCAGAACCTGATCCTTTGGAAGAGGTTGTAGTCTCCACTAAATTGTCATAATAGACCTGATCTACTTCAAAGTTTATATTTGAATTTTTATTCTGATTCAAATCGATATACTGTGAATAACCACCATGATATATATAAAGATGTGTGGCATTTTCAGGAAATTCAATTTTATATTCCCCTTTTTCATTGGTCTGTACCGTAACGTATTGATTTCCATAAACCTGTATGGATGCGTACTGCAAAGGTTTTTTTGATTTTTTGTCCGTTACAAGTCCCGTTACAGTTCTTTTACCTAATAGGTTTACCTGAATAGACGCTGTATATTCTGAATAACTCAGTGTTGTGGGATATTTATCCGTTGCACTGATCAGCATGGAAACCGGCTGATAAAGCTCCACTCCCGCAAGGCTGAACATACCCTGTGCATCTGTTTTTGCCATATTTGTCCCTATTGTAATATTGGCTCCGGCTAATGCTTTGCCTTGAGAATCCAACACTTTTCCGGCAAATACTGCTTTTTCTGCTTTCTGCGCAAAATCGCGGTATTTTTCATCCTGAACCTCTTTCCAAACAAAGCGGGTCCAGCCCTGTGTCATAAGGAGATTATCCAATGCCAATTTGCGATCTGTTTCCGGTTTGAAACGGCTGGCATCTGTTTCGTCATCGAAATAGAAATTGGGTTCTTCCACTTTGCCTTTCAGGTCTGATTCGAGCAAGCTGTAGGCCAAAATATGACCCTGTTTGTCATCGGCAAAAGTGAGTAGTTTATCATCAGCAACTGCAACAGAAAACTGACCGGCAACCGGACGACCATATTCGTCGCTTACTTCAATGTCCATTTCCACCAACTCACGGGGCATGTAGCGTTCTTTTTTGCTTTTTACCTTTACTTTAAGCTGTTTGTGCGGATTGACAAAAACCATACGTTCGGCGCGGGCCATCTGCTTGCTGTCGAAGATCGAGATTTGGGCAATTCCAACAGGGAAAGTTGATGTTGGGATACTGAGTGAATTGACACCCGGCAAAGCTTCAATTGCTTTACTGAAGATCATTTTACCGCCGCTTTGTGCTACAACAAAAAGTTCTTCTTCCGTATTTGTTAACACATCCAATTGCATTTCCTGTCTGTTCTGTCCACGCAGACGTACAGTAACTGCTTTGTCTTTTGCTGCAGGCAAGTTGAAAGTACCTTTTACATTGGCAGGCTGTTCAATGCGGGCAAGGTACTGTTTGCCGGCGATGGGACGGAATTCAAATTTGCCCATACCTT
>JBIKQC010000292.1:0-6432 GCA_044349855.1 Saprospira sp. | reverse complement strand
CCCTCAAAATCACCGATATGCTCGGCCGTACTTTGAGACAGAATGAATTGGGTGCCTTCAGCGGTAATTACAATGATAGTTTCAATCTTCGCGAATTTGGTGCAGGGGTTTACCTTATGCAATTGCAGGTGGGTGACAAATTGCTCAGCAAAAAAATAATTGTTCGATAAATATATTTATAAAACCTAAGATAGGGGTAAACGCTGTTATTAGCCATCAAACTAATAACAGCGTTTTTGTTTGAATTTTCAGTCAATTTATATTAGTCAGGAATGTTTTTTTGATTATTTTAGACCAATTTTTTGTGATAACACTAATAAAATTTTAATTTATGAGACTAGTTTTTCCATTTCTGTTAAGTACTTTTATAATAATTTCGGGCACTGTACATGCTCAAAGTGTACGCAGTGTACTTGACAAGATGTATCAGGGAATTGGTTCTTCAAACGTGCTCTCTTATGACATGACCTCTTCTGAACGCATCGGTTCCAAAATGGTGACAAAAATCATGGCTTTCAAATTACAGATCAGTCCCCGAAAAGTGTACATGAAAGACAAAGATTCTGGAGTTGAGCTGCTCTATGTAGCAGGTTGGAACAGCAATCAGCCATTTATCAATCCCAATGGTTTCCCTTACGTCAATGTAAGTTTTGATATTAATAGTCCAAGAGTACGTGCCGACGGTCATCACCCAGTTACGCATGCCGGTTTTTCCTACCTCTATACTCAGGTGAAAAATACCGAAAAGTTGATTATGCAGAATAATAAAAAACTGGAAGATATTATAAAAGTAGTTGGCGATTTTACTTGGAATGGAAGAAGCTGCACCAAGCTTGTTTTGGAAAATCCTGATTTTCAGTATTTAAGCTATACCTGTACCCAATCGGAAAGCCTTTTCAATCTTTGCGAGCGCATAAATGTTTCAGAGTATATGGTGATGGAAAAAAACAACATGGGATATGGTGCAAAAGTGCACAAAGGAACTATTCTCAAGATTCCCAATGCCTTTGCTAAAAAAGTGGAGCTTTACATTGATAAAGCCAATGGTTTGCCAATTTATCAGCTTGTGTATGATGAAAAAGGTGTTTTCGAAAAATTCGAATTCAAAAATGTGAAGATTAACCCGACATTTGATTCTAAAGAATGGACCACACAATGTGCTTCTTATGGATTCAAATAAATAGACATTAAAAATAAATATAAAGGCGGCAGAAATGACAATCAATTTCTTCCGCCTTATTTTTTTGGGGAAATTATCATGAGTAATTTAACAGGCTCAGAGATAATTTTTTTATCTTAGCAGATCACCAATAATCAATAACAAATGGAAACTATTACAATGCCTGAAACAAAAGCAGGTCAGATAAAATCACTGATACAAAAGCAAAGGGACTTTTTTGCAACCGGCGCCACAAAAAGTGTTAAGTTCAGAAAAGAACAGTTGGCAAAATTAAAGAATCTTATTTCAACACATGAAAAAGATTTTATTGATGCCCTGCATAAAGACCTGCGCAAGCATGAGTTCGAGGCTTATGCCACTGAAATCGGCTTTATACTTATAGAATTAAGAAAGGCCATAAACAATGTAGAGAAATGGGCTAAAACCCGCACTGTGCCTACTCCATTGTTCCACTTCAACGGCAATAGTTTTGTGCAGCCCGAACCCTACGGTGTTACATTGATCATATCACCCTGGAACTATCCATTCCAGTTGCTCTTCGCACCGCTTGTCGGAGCTATGTCTGCCGGTAATACTGCCGTAGTAAAGCCTTCCGAATTTGCCCCTGCTACTTCAGCTATGATTGCTAAAGTCATTTCCGAGAATTTTGCTCCTGAATACATAGCCTGTGTGGAAGGTGGAGTTCCTGAATCTCAGGCCCTTTTGGAGGAAAAATTCGATTATATCTTCTTTACAGGCGGTACTAATGTTGGCCGCATCGTCTATCAGGCAGCAGCCAAACACCTGACACCCGTCACCTTGGAGCTTGGTGGAAAAAGCCCCTGTATTGTAGATCGTGACACCAATATCGCACTTACGGCCAAACGTATTGTTTGGGGTAAATATGTCAATGCCGGACAGACCTGTATTGCGCCCGATTATATTTTGGTAGATAAAACTGTTAAAGATCAGTTAGTTGCCAAAATTATTGAATATATCAGAAAGGCTTATGGTGATGATGCTCAACGCAGCGAACATTATCCGCGCGTTATCAACCAACAGCATCATAGCCGGCTAACTTCCTACCTTGAAGAGGGAGACATTCTTTATGGCGGCAAAGCCGATGCTGATGATAATTACATAGAACCGACTCTGCTCGAAAATGTAAAGCTCGACAGCAAGGTGATGACGGATGAAATTTTTGGCCCTATTTTGCCAATAATTGAATACGATAATCTGAAAGATGCCATTGAATTTATCAATAAAAGAGCTAAGCCGCTCGCGCTCTATATCTTCTCCAAAGACGAGAAAAAAATTCAGAAAGTCTTGGCAGAAACCTCTGCCGGCGGTGTTACCGTAAATGATACCCTTTTGCATATTGTCAACCCGCATCTGCCTTTTGGCGGAGTGGGCGACAGCGGTATCGGTGCTTATCACGGACAACTTTCTTTTGATGTGTTTTCACACATGAAAAGTGTATTGCGCCGCACTTTCCTTGTGGATGATCCCGTCCGTTATGCACCCTATAAACTCAAATTAAGTTGGCTAAGGAGGCTGATGGATTGGACATTGTAGATATATAATTCCAATTCGGAATTTTCTATTTGCGGCTGTTGTATCAATGAAGCTTGAATCCAAAATTTGAAGGATCGTATTATAAATCTATATAGATTTAACAAAAAATAAACCATATTCAGATAGGGGTGAGTAAGTATTTTAGACTCAACCCAATGTAAAACTGTCCGTCGGTTGACGAGGCAGTTTTTTTATTAAATAAGTATTCAATAATTCAAAAAAATTAGTAAGATTCATTTTAACTTAGATCCCGGCCATGAAATTTATAATTATCCCCATGCTTTTCCTTTTTTCCTCCTTACAGCTTAGATCTCAAGAACTGAGTAGTGCCTATTATCATGTGCATGGAGGAATCGAACAGGATATTTTGCCTTATTTTTTAAAGGGTTTTAATATAAGTGCCTGGGCAGGTATGAAAAATACCCGTCTGCGAATTAATTATGCACAAGCCAATACACCGAAGTTTTGGATGGGAGATGGTATTGTAAAAGAACGTATTGCAGCAACACAGGTTGCTGTTGATTTTTTTCTAAAAAAAGATTTTAAAGGCTTTTGGTTTGGCCCCGGTTTAGGACATTGGCAGACTTCACTCATGACAGTACAGCAGGAAAAAAGAAACTTCCCGGGAATTGTTTTCTCTGTAGGCAGCGGTTATAACTGGAATTTTTACAAAGGATTCTATTTAAGTCCTTATATTGCAGGTCACATGCGAATCTCGGGTACCAAAAATATTGAAATGGGAACTTTATATTATCGCCCAAGTCTTATGTTTCCTGAAATTTCCTTAAAACTGGGCTGGAAATTCTAAATATCAATTTTCGGCCCCAAACTGAAAATTATGGATTTGGTCCAATTCGAATCAGACACTTTTACTCAGCTCGATCAGCTGCTCAATAGGGGAGAACATACCTCTGTGTGGGTGCTGATGGATGAAAATACAGCGGCACTATGCTTTCCTGTTCTTGAAAAAGCATTGAAGCTTACAGGAATAAAAAAGATTGTATTGCCTGCCGGCGAACAATATAAAAACATTGACAGCTGTCAGCTTATTTGGCAGACACTTTTAAACGGAAAGGCCGATAGAAAGGCACTGCTCCTTAATCTTGGCGGTGGTGTAATAGGTGATATGGGCGGATTTTCTGCAGTTACCTATAAAAGAGGCATTGATTTTATTCAGATTCCAACAACCCTGCTTGCTCAGGTTGATGCTTCCGTAGGCGGAAAATTAGGTATTGATTTCGGCGGCGTTAAAAATGCAATCGGCAGTTTTCATGAACCCCTAATGACTTTTATACATAGTGGTTTTCTAAAGACCCTGCCCGAAAGAGAACTTCGCAGCGGATTTGCAGAAGTGATAAAACATTGCCTTATTGCAGATGCGGGTTATTGGAATCTTATTCGAGAAGTTAAAACTTTAAATGATCCAAAGATCGACTGGAATGATATTATCGCACATTCAGTATCCTTGAAATCTAAAATTGTTGATCAGGACCCTAAGGAAATGGGACTGAGAAAAATTTTGAATTTTGGCCATACAATAGGACATGCAGTCGAGAGTCTGAGTTGGGAGACAGACAACCCTTTGTTGCATGGTGAAGCAGTTGCTTTTGGTATGATCTGCGAGGCTTTTTTATCAAAACAGCTGTTGCGTTTAACAGAGGCGGCGCTTTTAGAAATTACTGCTTATATCAGTACTATTTATCCTTACTGTAAGTTTGAGAAATTCAATACTGACAGTTTCTTTGAACTGCTTTGGAATGACAAAAAGAATAATGGAAAAATACAATTCAGCCTATTGAATGAAATCGGATACTGCAGTTACAATATAGAAGTACCTGAAAATCTGATTTTGGAAAGTATAAGCTTTTATGATAGTGTTTATGACAGTGTTTATGGAAAATAAAAAAGGATTCGAAACAATGACTCCGAATCCTTTTTTTCTTCCGATAAATATTTTGAATTAGCCCAAATCCAACTTTGGTTTCAGTGCCTCATGTGCATAGAAATCATTGATGATTTGTACTACTTCATTGGGATCGTCAGTAATTGGCATCAGATCCAGATCGGCTGCACTGATATTGTGAAATTCATCCAGCATAACATCTTTAATCCAGGTTTTCAGGCCTGTCCAAAATTCAGAACCAACCAGGATAATAGGAATCGGCGCCATTTTATTGGTCTGTTTCAATGTCAATACTTCGAAGAGTTCGTCCATAGTACCAAATCCGCCGGGCAGTACCACAAGTGCCTGCGCGTATTTTACAAACATCACTTTTCTGATGAAGAAGTATTTGAAATTGAATACTTTGTCGACATCAATATAAGGATTGTGTCCCTGTTCAAAAGGCAATTCAATATTGAGACCTACGGAAGCTCCACCTGCTTCTGCTGCACCTTTATTAGCAGCTTCCATAATGCCCGGGCCACCGCCTGTGATAACGCCGTATCCTTCCTGTACACAGTGTTTGGCAATATCAACAGCCATTTGATAGTGTTTGTGCTCAGGTTTAGTCCTTGCAGATCCAAAAATGGAAACACAGGGTCCAATTTTATTCATACGCTCGTAGCCATCAACAAATTCAGCAATAACCTTGAACATTGTCCATGAGTTTTCTGCTTTCATTTCTGCCCATTGCAGACTTGGATTTTCTTTTGCTCCTTTCTTAGCCATATTATTAGGTATGAGATTTTAGATTTGATAGTTTAGATGAGCTGCCCAAATATTTAGCAGGGAAGCGAAGTTAGGAAAAAAGTTGAATATTGAAAGTATTAGAACAAAGATTTTTGAGTAATGACTAAGTTGAATCTTACATTATTGTCTTGACTTTTTGAGGAAAATTGTGTATATTTGTAGTTGATAAGAAAGTCAGTTTTAATAAATACCCAATATAAAATGAAAAAGATAAAACAACTTGAAGAACCGGAAAATGGACTTATAACAGAACCGATGGATAGAAACTCTGAGGAGTTTAAGCAGTTGCAGGCTATTATTCTTAATAAAGTGAAGGAACAGTCCAAAGAAGAAAGGTTGGAGATTGAACTGCTTGCCCTTAAAATTAAAATGGAAGATACCCTAAAATAAACAAACCCCGCAACTTCCTCAGCTGCGGGGTTTTCTCTTATTCTTCAAATAATCCCTTTACATAATCATTCATGAACATGCCGTTGGGATCCAGTTTTTTGCGGATTTCCTGGAACTGATTCCACATAGGGTAGGCTGTTTTCAGATTTTCGGCCTTACGGGTATGCATTTTACCCCAATGCGGACGTCCGCCGTATTCCATCAGGATATTTTCAATATCTTTAAAGTAGGGATTGTGGGGTGTGCGGGAGTCCACGTGGAAGGCCAGATAGGCTGAATCGCGGCCATAACTCGGGCTCATCCAAATATCATCTCCTTTTACAAAGCGGCATTCTACCGGAAAATATACGCGGTAATGCTCCTTGTGGATTTTTGACACTATGCGCTGCATGGCCTCTTTAAAGTTTTCGATCGGAATATTGTATTCCATTTCTTTGAATCGCACATTGCGGGGAGTGGCAAAAACCAAATGACTGTGGTTGATTTTTCGCTCGCTTGTGGCGCCAAAACCTATGATTTTGGCCAATGGCAGGTAGCTGTTTGTGAAATTACTGCCGATATTGCAGAGCAATCCGAAAAAACCGTTCTCCATGATATGCTGATTGATATAGCGCAT
>JBIKQC010000291.1:0-6439 GCA_044349855.1 Saprospira sp. | reverse complement strand
AATGATGAAAAATCTTTTTTCTATATTGTTCATTTCCGCTTACCTCATCTCCTGTTCCGCTGAAGATGACAATAAAATTCAGTCGGCTGATGAGGTGCTGAATTCAAACAAAATAACCGGATCAAAAATTTACCATAACCCTGTTTCTGCCGACAAACCAATCTCTACGGAAGAGGCAGCTAAAATGAGTTTTGAAGAAGTTACACATGATTTTGGAAAAGTTACAGAAGGAGATTTGGCACAGCATGTTTATAAATTTAAAAACACAGGAAAAGCGCCTTTGGTTATTACTAACGCCAGCGGATCCTGCGGTTGTACAGTGCCGTCATGGCCCAAAGAGCCTATTGCCCCCGGAGCCGGCGGAGAAATAAAAGTATCTTTCAACAGTACCGGCAAAAGCGGCAGAGAAGAAAAAGAAATTACTGTTCTTGCAAATACTATCCCAAACAAAACCACACTTCGTATTTCTGCACTTGTAATTGATAAACCCTAAGTTATCGGTTTTAAAATCGATAAAAATTATATCACATTTATTATAAATTCATTATGAACTTTTTGACATTTTTTCTTTGGCAACAGCCTGTACCTCCTGCGGGAAATGGCGGTTATTTGAATATGATTTTATTGGTTGTGGCAATGGTTGTTATATATTTTATGATGATTCGCCCTCAGTCACAACAACGTAAAAAGCAGGTCAGTTTTGCCAGCTCACTCAAAAAAGGAAAAAAAGTAGTAACAATTGGCGGTATTCACGGTGTGATTTCTGAAATTAATGATAAAACCGTAGAACTTATAGTTGCTCCAAAAACGCATCTTACCTTCTCGCGTGATTCTATTTCCATGGATTTTAGTAATGCAGCTTATGGTCATTCAGAGCCCACTGCAGCAGACAAGCAGCAGGAAGATAATAAGTAGAAGTACATAAATAATAATACCTTTTAATGAAGTCTTTTTCAAGCTGACTTCGTTAGAAAGCCTCACTGAAGGTACACTTCAGCTCCGTTTTCTGTCTTGTCAGTTTGAAAAATCCAATCATTGGAAATATATCATTATCTATGAAAATCTACTTAAATAAAATTACTTCTTTTTTGAAGACAGATAGAGCGATACTGATGCTTTGCATCGGTATTGCTTTTCTTTTTTGGCTCTTCACCAAATTGTCATATACCTATAGAAGCACCCTTTCTATTAGGGTTAAATACGAATTGTCCATAGACAAAGTCCTAACTTCTCCCCCACCTGAATTAATTGAAATGGATGTAGAGGGCAGCGGCTGGGATCTGCTCTTTATTTTCTTCAGCAGAAAGAAATATAAAATTGATGTAGATGTGACAGACAACAGTCCAAAAACAATTAATGCAGCCGCTATCAAGGGTAAATTATTGAAACAGCTCCCTGAAAATATAAACATTATTGATCTTAGACCCGATCTAATCGAATTCCAACCTGAACCATTAGCTGTTAAAGAAATACCGCTGCTCTTAGATAATAGAGTGGAACTTTCTGCACAGTTTATGTTCATTGACTCCTTGGAAATTTCCCCCAGGACAGTAAAGGTAAGCGGACCGGCTTCCGTTATTAAAAATATGAACAGTTGGGTTACAGAACCGCTTATACTGGAACAGGTGGAATCTAACTTTACTAAAAAACTGAAAGTGCTTTCCCATACGAATAAAAACGTATCTTTTAATCCCAACCAAATAAACGTTAGTGGAAAAGTAGAGCAGGTGACAGAGAAGAGTATCGAATTAGAAATTTTTAAAAGAAGCGTTCCCGACAGTATCCTACTGGTGTTATTGCCCAAAAAAGTAACGATTACCTGTATTGTAGGTCTTAGCGATTTTGATATTCTTACTGCCGATCAGTTTACTGTTGTCGCAGATTTTTCAAAATTTGATATTTACCAGCAATCTGAAGTACGATTGGAATTGGAAGAATATCCCGACTATGTGAAACATATAAAATTGCAGCCAAAAGCAGTTGAATATATTATCAGAAGCCGAAAATAAAAAAAGATACAGCTAAACCAAAGGCTGTACCCCAATAAAACATAGCCAGTTAAGAAAAAAATTATAAAATAAATTGCTTTTACAATTAAATACAGATAATTATTTCACAATATTACTAAAAATTGATTTTTTATTTTTTATAAATATCAATACTCGGAATTTCGAAAATGCTGGCAATTTATCTGAAAAGCTATGATGCTTTTCTTCTGTTAGAAAAAGGATTGGCACAGGCTTCACGCTTTGCCTATATGAATGACTTAAAAAAACTTGATGAGTTTTTTTTATTAAAATCTTATGATTTCCCCTTATCAGGACTGAATTTGACCCATTTGCAGGAATTTCTGAAATACCTTAATGAATTGGGTCTCGCAACAGCTTCTCAGGCGAGAATGCTCTCCAGTATAAAGTCATTTTTTTCTTTCATTGTTATGGAAAGAATTTTGGAAGTCAGTCCTGCTGATCTTTTGGAAGCGCCTAAATTGGATAAGAAACTGCCTGAGGTGCTTTCTTATAATGAAATAGAAATGCTTTTGAGCGCAATTGACTTATCAAAAAATGAGGGGCATCGCAACAGGGCTATGCTTGAAGTACTTTATGCCTGCGGGATAAGGGTGAGTGAGCTGACAGGACTGAGAATATCAAATCTATATATTGACATCGGTTTTATAAGAGTACTAGGCAAAGGCAACAAGGAGAGACTAGTGCCTATTGGCGAGGGGGCTATCAAGTTTTTGTTGTTTTATCTTGACGAGCGAAAACAATTGGAGAATATTGATAAAAAATCTGAAGATATTGTTTTCCTAAACAGACGTGGCAAACAGCTGACACGTAATATGATTTTTCTAATTGTAAAAGAAGCTGCACATGCTGCCGGAATTGAAAAAAATGTCTCACCGCATACTTTTCGCCATAGCTTTGCGACTCACCTGATTGAAGGCGGCGCCGATTTGAGAATCGTACAACAACTCCTTGGTCATGAGTCTATTACCACCACAGAAATTTATACACATCTCGATATGAATTTCCTGAGGGAAACACTCCGAAGTTTTCACCCAAGAATGAACAGAAAATAAAAAAGCTGCCAAATGGACATCATTTTGAATAATGTCAATACTCAATTATTGTTTAACAAAAGTAAATTTACCATTAGTATATTCTAAGGTTCCAACTCTTTCTTTCGATGCAGAGCGGTCTCTGAGATCATTTGGCGCATCAGCATTTTCCGCAACAAGTATAATGCTGCTTCCTTTGGACTTGGGCAGATAACCATAAACGGCACAGCAGTTTTTATGACCTTTTTTTCTCATACTATTGGGATAAACTACATTGATGTGTTTCAACATTTCAGCACTGTTCTCTACTACAATTTCTAGTTTTAAGGGGATCGGAGTTTTACCGTCAAATTTTGTAAACGAGGGCAGCTGTTCATAATTCTTTTTGAAACTATGGCTGCCAATTAGTACAGTACTGTCATCAATTTTCCACATATATACTTCTGTAAGTACTTCATTGGCCGTGATTTTCATAAAGTTATTATCAAAATCCTTCTCTGTAATTATGTAGTTCGGATCCTTACCTCCTGCTACAAGCATTTCTCTATAATAATCGGCAACGGTCTTTTGTACAGGGATAATCTCCTCTGTTTTTTCAACTTTCTTTTCCGTTTGTTTAGATTTTTCTGTGCCCGTACAAGCTATAAAAAATATTGAAAATACGACAATTATTGGGTATTTGATTTTCATTTTATTGATATGTTGGTATGAAGATACCGTCTTAAAATGAGAGAAGTTATGCTTATATTTTTTTATTCTCGATCCACTTTGTTGCTTAAAAAACAGTGGCAGCTCTTTTTGACTTTGTCTTTTGACTTTGTCTTTTGACTTTGTCAATACTTTTTTGTTTTACGGTTAAATTTTAACCCAAAACCCTCAATTTGGTGCCAGTTTAGAAGCAAAGGCTCTGCGAAGCAAAAATAAGTGCGTTCAAAAAACGGATTAGTCCAAAAAGTAATTTCTAAAGCCTGAGATTTGAATAAACGCATTATGCCTCAATTAGGCCTGCGAATAAAAAAGGCCGCCCTGACTTTATGGACGGCCTCGTTTTGATGATTGGATAAAATTATCTTACGATCAATTTACCTGATTCAGTTTTACCGTTGTTCAAGCTTATTCTATATACATAGACAGCTGCAGGTAAGGATAATTGTAAATTTCCTTCTGAAACCATATTAGTTCTCAATACTTCTTTGCCCTGTAAATCATAAATTGTTATATTGGCACTTTGGCCTGATGGTAATTTTAAATTCAGATTTTGACCGCTTCCAATTGGATTTGGCCAAATTTTCACTTCGGCTTTTTCTGTAGAAATGATAGTACTGGGAATATATGCAGCATTGTACAACTCAACAATAGTGTGAGTAAAAGGAGCTGAATTACTCCAACTTGATCCGTTGGTAGCCAAGTAAATTTTACCTTCGGGTGACACACAAATATCGCGAAGGCGATTCAATTGTCCTGTCAGATAATGGGTTTGACGCAAAACGGTATCGCCTGCAGCATTAAAATCAAAAGCAATCAATTTTTTATCTTTTAAAACTGTCATCAGCAGCTTATTGTCAAACTCAGGAATGGAAGGGTGATTATACCAAAGAATATCCGAAGGTGCAATTGTTGGTGTCCAGGCAACCAAAGGTGTTACTACATTTGAGTCAGCACAAAAATTAATTTCACCGGTTGTATTGCAAAAACCTGCAACAGAGGGCCAGCCGTAATTGCGGGCTTTGTGAATAATTTGAAGTTCATCATCAGTGGTCGGACCATGTTCTGAACAGTAGATAATATTGTTTGGTCCGATCGCTAGACCCTGTGCATTGCGGTGTCCCCAAGAATAAACATAACTGGAAGGAATTGGATTATCTGAAGGAACTGTTCCATCAAGATTAAATCGGAGAACTTTACCGTTTAAAGAATTGATATTTTGCGAGAGAGGCTGACTTTGAGCATCACCTGTGGTCATCAGCAAAGTACTGTCAGGTAAAAAATAAAGGCGTGAACCGTCATGTGTTGTATTGCCAGTTATATTATCAATAAATGTGGTAGGATTAACAAGTGTAGTACCGTTATAAAAATAACGAACCATTTTCTCTTTTACAGTCCCGCTACGATAGGTATAGACCAAATAAACATAAGGCTGATTTAAAAAATCGGGGTGAAGCGCCATTCCCAAAAGGCCCGATTCTGACTGCTGATAAATGGTACCGCTAAGATTAAGAATTTCGGTTTGTACACCTGTCGTCGGATTGAGTCTGCTTACTCTTCCAAAGCGCTCTGTCATCCAAATATGGTCATCAGGGCCCCAAGTGATTTCCCAAGGGATATCAATACTGTCAATGACAACGCGAGATGTCAGCACAGTGGAGTCTAAAGTATAAGTCTGTGCCTGAATTCCAGTTAAAAACAGGAAGCAAAAAAAACTAAGTACAAAATTTTTCATAGCGTTATGTTTAAGATTTAGCATAAAATTAAGCCAAAAAATGAGATTTGCCAATTTCTAATCACATAATTTTCCAATCAGTAATAATCTGAGAGTGTTAATGGCAATATTGGACGTCATTTCAATATTACGGTTCCTGTTATTTCCAAGTATCAATTTTTTGGTCAAAACACCTTCAGGATGTGCGATTGCTATCCAAATAGTACCAACAGGTTTTTCCGGAGTACCTCCGTCCGGACCTGCGATACCAGAGCTTGCAATAACATAATCGGCATTGAGCAGTTTTTGGGCTCCTAAGGCCATTTCCTGTACTGTTTCCTGACTTACAGCACCGTATTTCTTCATAGTTTCAGAGCTTACACCCAACACATGTTCTTTAACCTCATTGCTGTATGCAATGACTGAACCCATATAAAAGCTGCTGCATCCGGGTACTGAGGTAATTTTATGAGAGATATTTCCACCTGTACAGCTTTCGGCTGTAGCCAATTTTGCATTTTTTGCATTTAGTAGCCTTGCCAATACATCTTCCAATCGATCTTCATCTTTTCCAAATATTAGATCCCCCAAAATAAAATGCATTTTTTGGGCTTCCTGATCAAGCTGAGCCATGAGGACATTTTTTTCAGGTCCTCTCCCACTTAATCTAAGACGCACATAACCGTTACTGGTATTGGGCAGATAGGCCAGCTTTATGTTTGAGGGCATTTCCGATTCAAAAGTATCGAGCATATCAGACAGATCTGTCTCCCCTTTTCCGTAACAAACAACTGTTTTATGTTCAATAGCAGGTATACTGCCCCTTTCTTTTAGTCGCGGCAGCACCTCTTCAGACATTAAGTAAATCATTTCCTTTGGCACTCCTGGCATTGAAACAACAATAGAAGCATCCTTTTCAAACCACATTCCTGATGCTGTACCTACTTTATTAATGAGCA
>JBIKQC010000290.1:0-6441 GCA_044349855.1 Saprospira sp. | reverse complement strand
GGATAGTCTGGCCGATTCCGCGGTTTTGGGGTTTGTTATAACGTTCGATCGAATGTCTCAACTACACCCAAAAACGCATTGGTTCCGACTTGATTTTTTGGTACTTTTGGATCAAGCCAAAAGTACGAAAGAAAAAATAAAAGACTTTAGTCTTTTGAGTATTGATTCTGCCAAAAGTTAAATTATTGGGATCATTTTGATGCTGATTTTCCTGCGATGTAAAGGTCTTGGGAAAAATTGCCTAAGCCATTGGGGCTACCTGCCCTTAGGCATGAATGCTGCAGTGTTCAAAGTCGAAACAGAAGTGTTGAATTTTACATTTATACAATCCACAACTATACAAGATTTAAATTTTATTAATTCCAAAAACATATCTTTGTAAAACAGCTGTTTGTTTAACAAAATATTAAAAGCTGTCAGCCATTAAAATTGGACACTTCCATTTTAATTTGCATCTTTGGTAAAGACATTTAACCCTTGATTTATTTTCAAAATTAAAATTTCATGAAGATTACCCGCTTTTTACTCATCCTGTCACTATTTATTAATGTCAGCATTATGTATGCACAAGGCTATGAAAAAGAATGGAAAACTATCGATTCCCTTACAAATAAAGGCATGCCGGAATCGGCGCTGAAGGAGACCGAAGCCTTAATGGAAAAAATACGTTTGGACATAAACAACCCAAATCAAACGGCACTATTAGTAAAGGTTTTTATCTATTTCAATAAATACAAAGCCCAATTGGAAGAAGATGGATTGGTGAAAGCCATTGTCCGTTTTCAGGTTGAAATGGAGAAAGCCACTGGTCCAGCCAAAGCTTTGATGCAGTCTATGCTTGCTGAAATGTACACACAGTATTTATATAACAATTATTATAAATTCAGTGACAGAACAGCTGTTGCAGATCTTAAATCGGATAATATCACTACCTGGGATATTCCAAAACTGACAGATAAGGTCTTTGAATTATACAGCGCTTCTGTTCAGGATAAAAGCATTAAAACAGTAAAACTCACAGCTTATAAAGATTTATTAAGCTATGATTTTGACGAAGAACTGCAGCCGACCCTCTATGATTTTCTCATCAACAGGGCAATTGAATTCTATTCCAATGAAAGCAGTTATCTTGCTAAACCATCTTACCGCTTTTATATTGATGAGCCAAAAGCATTGGGCGATTTGACCGGTTTTGTAAACCAAAAGTTTGAAGCAAAAGACAGTCTTTCCAATAAATTTCGCTGTCTGCTCATGTATCAGGATTTATTGCGCTTTCATGCAAATGATTCCGACCCGAACGCATTGATAAATGCAGATATTCGCCGTTTATCTTGGGTGTACAGCCAGTCTATTATTGGCGACAAAGACGCGCTCTATCTGCAATCTTTGAAAAATATTGCGTCAAAATACACAGATAATCCGGCCTCAGCAGAAGCTTTATACCGTATTGCCGCTTGGCATGAGGGACAGGGAAATCAATACAAACCTTCACCGGAACAGACCTTTCGTTGGGAATTAAAAACTGCAAAAGAACTTGCTGTTGAAATAATTAAAAAATACCCCGGAAGTTATGGGGCCCAAAGTGCCGATGCCCTAATTTCAAAAATTGAATTGAAAAACTTTACCTTTTCTGCAGAATGGGTAGTGTCTGCAGGTAAACCAAGTTTGGCTAACCTCAGCCATAGAAATATCAGCAAAGTATATCTGAAATTGATTCAGGTAACTGATCGCGAGCTCAGAGAGATAGCCGAAATCTCTTATGATCAGCCGAAATTGGTAAAATACCTCAATAGTCTTAAAGTTAAAGAAAGCTGGAATTATAATTTGACAAATGAAGGCGATTATCAGACTCACAGTACTGATATTCGTATTCCGTCAGCCACTAATGGTTCCTGGATTGTGGTAGGTTCTGAAAATGAGAATTTTGAGTATTCCAATAATGGACTTTCCTATTTTATATTTAATGTTTCCAATCTTACCTATTCTCAGCGTCAGAATGATGGATTTTACGAATTTATAGTCACAGACCGCAATCTTGGAAAACCATTGAAAGGGGCTAAAGCTGAATTTTATCTTAATAAATACAACTCTTTGCTCCTTCGTTATGAATATAGAAAAATAGGTGAGGGTTTTACGGATGAAAATGGACTTGTCAATACTGCAAATGTCACAAGTAATGATTATTACAACTTTTTTGTAAAATTCAGTTATGAAAATGATCAACTGTTTTTAAATAACGGTTTTTATAATTACAGAACCAACAAATCGGATTATGTAAAAACTAATGTTCACTTTTTTACAGACAGAGCAATTTATCGACCGGGTCAAACTATTTATTTTAAAGGGATTACCATTCAAAATAAAAATAATAAAGAGCATAAAATTGTTCCCGGATACCAAACAGATGTAGTTTTTTACGATGCCAATTATCAGGAAGTAGCCAGAAAATCGATTGTTGCAAATGAGTTCGGATCTTTTCAGGGGACTTTTACGGCACCTTCAGGTGGATTATTGGGAACCATGCGCCTGACTGAAACTCAAAACAACAGTTCACACACATTTAGAGTTGAGGAATACAAAAGACCTAAGTTTGAAGTGACCTTCAAACCAATGAAGGAATCTTATAAACTCAATGATAAAGTAACAGTAAAAGGGGAGGCTAAGGCCTATGCCGGCAGTAATATTGACGGAGCAAAGGTGCAGTTCCGCGTTGTCCGCAATGTTGAATTTCCTTATTGGCGCTGGTGGTATTGGGGTTGGAATCCTTGGCAAAGATCCGAGCAGGAAATTGCCTTCGGAGAAACAAAAACCGATGAAAAAGGAGAATATTCTATAGAATTCACTGCAATTCCCGATAAATCGATACCTGTTTCACAAAAACCGCAGTTCAGTTATACTGTTTATGCTGATTTGACCGACATTACAGGGGAAACACATAGTGCAGAAACCTATGTTTATGTGGGAACTGTTGCTTTGAGTGCCAATGTAGAAGTAGAGGAAAATCTAAACAGAGAAAAAATAAAGTTTCTGGAAATTAAGACAGAAAATCTCAATGGAGAATTTGAAGCTGCTAAGGGAACTGTGAAAATAGAACTCCTGGAAACACCGGACAGAATCTATAATAGCAGACTGACCGATGTTGGAGATTATCAGCTCATTTCTGAAGCTGATTTCAGACGTGATTTTCCTAATTTTTCTTTTAAAAATGAAGACAAGTCCTATAACTGGAAAGTTTTAAAAACAGTATTACAATCGAATTTCGATAGCAAAGCTGACAAGAAACTTGTGCTCAAAGATATTGAAAAATGGGCGCAGGGGACCTATAAACTAACAATGAATACGCAGGATCTTTTTGGCGCTAAAATCGAGGTAATCCGTTATTTTACAATATATTCCGAAAAAGAAAGTACAGTTCCGACCAATGAAGCGCTTTTTGTTGCCGAAAGCAAGCATAAAGCTGAGCCGGGTGAAAAAATCAGCATTGATTTCGGCAGCTTTGATAAGAATGCCTACATCTATTTTGAGGTGGAACATGAACGCAAAATAGTTCGCAGTGAATGGATTCAACCACAGGGACGCAGAAAAATTGACATTGTCATTGAAGAAAAACATAGAGGCGGATTACATTATCATCTTAGCTCGGTGTTGAATAACAGAGTGTACAATACACAGGGCAATGTGGATGTCCCTTGGACAAACAAACAATTGGGAATAGAATATAGTACTTTCCGCGATAAACTATTGCCGGGACAGGAGGAAGAATGGAAAATTAAAATCTCCGGCATTAAAAAAGACAAGGTTGCTGCTGAAGTTCTAACCGGAATGTACGACGCTTCTTTGGATGCTTATGAGCCCAATAACTGGAACTTGTTATTATATGGCGGTTCCTGGGCCGGATTGAGCTGGGCCTCCCAAAATTATCAGCGATCTTCCTCCAACTTGATTGCCGGATTTGAATGGAACAGAATTTTATTTGTGCCAACTCAAAGTTTTGCCGCACTCAATTGGTTTGGTTTTGTTTTATACGATTGGGGCTACTATTCTCATGATATGGTTGGCACTGAAGCTTACAAACTTAAAGAATCACTATCTGTTGAAGAGGATGAACCGTCACCTGTTCTATCGTACAGAGATGATGCCATAATAAAATTTAATAAAGCTGATAAAATTGCATCAATAGTTTCAGATGTAAAAGGTGATACATTGGAGAACGACAAAACAAAAGTATCAAAACCCAATGCCGGAGAAATGGGCGATGTAAAAGTCCGCACTAATCTCAATGAAACTGTTTTCTTCTTTCCGCAGATGATGACAGATGAAAATGGTGATGTGATCATTAAATTTACCATGAACGAGGCTTTGACCCGTTGGAATTTTATGTGGTTGGCGCATACCAAGGATCTTAAAATTGGCAGCGGACAAAAATCTGTTGTTACTCAAAAGGACCTGATGGTCATGCCCAATGCACCGCGATTCTTCCGTCAGAATGATGAAATCTATTTCACAGCTAAGATGAGCAACATGACGGAAAAAGAGATGAAGGGTGAAGCTGTTTTACAACTTTTTGATGCAATCAGCATGAAACCGATTGATCTTGATTTTGGAAATTCTTATTCAAAATTGTCTTTCACTGCTGCAGCAGGGCAATCAGCTCCGCTTGTTTGGAAACTGAAAGTGCCCGATATGTGGACCAATGCAGTTACATATAGGGTTGTGGCTAAGTCAGGTGCATTCTCGGATGGTGAAGAGAGCAGTTTGCCTGTCCTCAGCAACCGCATGCTGGTCACAGAAACAATGCCACTGCCTATCCGTGGCGGACAGACCAAAACCTTTGAATTTAAACGCATGGCAGAAGTGAGTAAGTCCACAACTATGCGTCACCACAAATATACGCTGGAGTTTATGCCGAATCCGGCCTGGTACGCAGTACAGGCTCTGCCTTATATTATGGAATATCCTTACGAATGTTCCGAGCAGCTCTTCTCCCGTTTTTATGCCAACAGCATAGCTACAACTGTGGCTAATTCTCATCCGAAAATCAAGAAAGTATTCGATACCTGGAAGGAATATCAGCCGGATGCATTGAAGTCCAATCTGGGCAAAAATCAGGAACTGAAATATGCGCTGTTGGAAGAAACCCCTTGGGTTTTGGCAGCGCAGAGCGAGGAACAGCAGAAAAGAGATTTGGGCGTATTATTCGACCTGAACCGCATGGGCAATGAAATGACGGCTGCCCGCGATAAATTGATCGACAGACAGTTGGCAAGCGGTGGCTTTGCCTGGTTCCCAGGTGGAAGCGACAGTTGGTACATCACCCAGTACATCGTGGAAGGCATGGGTCATCTGGATGAATTGGGCGTAAAAGTCGTGAAGGCCGATAATAAGGTCAATAACATGATGGAACGTGCCGTGAAATACATTGACGAAGAAATGGCGGAATCCTATTTGGAACTGTTGAAATACGCAAAAGTGGCTCCGGAAGGAGAAAAAGCATATTTAGAAAAAGACCATTTGGGTTATATGGAGATTCATTATCTCTATGCCCGCAGTTTTTATCCCGAAATAAAAGTGAACAATGCCAATACCCAGGAGGCGATTGAATATTACGAAGGTCAGGCCAAAAAATATTGGTTGGGCAAATCGGACTATATGCAGGGCATGATGGCACTTTCACTGCACAGAAAGGGCATTGACAAAGAAACGCCGCAGAATATTGTTAAATCGCTGAAAGAACGCGCACTGAAAAGCGAGGAAATGGGCATGTACTGGCAATATCCTCATGGTTATTTCTGGTATGAAATGCCGATTGAAACACATTGTCTACTCATTGAAGTGTTTGACGTAGTTGCCAAAGATGCTGCTGTCGTTGAAGAATTGAAAACCTATCTGATCAAATCTAAACAGACTACGCATTGGCAAACGACAAAAGCCACAGCTTCTGCCTGTTATGCCCTCTTGAAAACAGGTGATAACTGGCTGATGGAAGATCAGGAAGTGAAAATTACTTTGGGCACTCAGGTTTTGGATCAATCGAAAATTGCCAAGGAGGCCGGAACAGGTTATTTCAAAACTTCATTTGATGCGCCTCAGATCAAAAATGAGATGGCCACTGTTACTGTGGAAAATCCCAATAAAAATGTGGCATGGGGCGCTGTTTACTGGCAGTATTTTGAGCAGTTGGACAAAATTACACATTTCAAAGAAACGCCATTGACCATCAATAAAAAGCTCTATAAAGAGGCTAGAACTGACCTTGGTCCTGTGTTACAGCCAATTACTGCGCAAACAAAACTGGTACCGGGTGATCTGGTAAAAGTCCGCATTGAATTGAAAGTAGATCGCGATATGGAATATGTGCACATGAAAGATATGCGCGCATCGGGCTTTGAGCCTGTAAATGTGCTGAGTCAGTACAAATATCAGGGCGGATTGGGCTACTAC
>JBIKQC010000289.1:0-6463 GCA_044349855.1 Saprospira sp. | reverse complement strand
GGAGCTCAGGTCTTTTGCTGACTACTTTTTCCAAATTTTGAAGGTATTTCAATTCGGGTACTCTGAAAGGTTTGTTTTTATCACCGATGATACCACTCACACCGCCAAGAACCAAACCATCAACTTCTATGATATTTCCATCCAGAAAATGGATATTCTGTTGCTTTTTAAAAGCTTCAAATTCAGCTTTACTGCCAAATTCATCGTGATTTCCGGCAACACCTGCTACCCAACGGAAATGTTCCAGAAAATTGTCCCAAACTTTTCTCACATCGCCCGAACCGCCTCTCTTTTCAATGTTGGCATGCATGTCACCGCAAAGACAGACTGCAGCTGATTTTGCATTCATTTCCGGAAAATGTATGCAGAGCAGATCCTTCAAAAATTGGGGTAGCCATTCTCCCAACAGCTGATAATCTTTACGAATCTGAACATGTCCCTGTAAATCAGAGCAAAGGATTAGGGCATCCAAACCTTCGGGAAGGTCGGGACAATAAGCATCAAAAACAGGAAGGTAATGTTCTTCCAGCAGTCTATGGATATCCAAATGATATTTTCTGGTGCCGGGTACGAGGTAAGTTACATATTCAAGGGCTTCCTTTTCCTCTGTCCAATCAAATTGCAGCATAATCTTTTTTTTAAGAATAGGTAATAGCCTATTCTTAAAAAAAAATCCCGTATGTGTGTTTTTTTGAAAGTTTTTAAATTGTCAGTTTATCACTAACTATCGCTTATTATTTTTTTTCGATTTCAATATTTCCAACTCTTTTAGTAGTGCTTCTTTGGATTTTCTTTCTTCATCCAATTGTTTTGAAGTATCATCCAACTGTTTTGAAGTATCATCCAACTGTTTTGAAGTATCATCCAACTGTTTTGAAGTATCATCCAACTGTTTTGAAGTATCATCCAATTGTTTTGAAGTATCATCCAATTGCGCCTCTAGTTTTTGAACCTTTTTGGTAACCTTTTTTAATTTTGCCAAATTTTTACCGAAAAGCCTTTCGATTTCTTCCTCTGCTTCCATTGTTCGGTGCATATTCTCATCCAACATTGCTCGTCCTAAACGATTCACGATTTTTTCAAGCAAAGGGTGTTCTCTTGCATCTGTTTCGTCTGCAATCAGAACACGGGGATTGATCTGCTCCTGTTCCATATTGAACACACTCAGAACTTTTTCCAATTTTGTTTTTACATCCTTTTTCAGTCTGGGAATCTGTACTGTATAACTTTCATGCGTGAGTAGGGTCAGAAATTCATCATCAATCGGTTTTTTGATGACTTTGCCGGACAATACATCTTTGAATTCTCTTCCTACTTTTACTACAGGATAGGGGACATGGCTCAACTTGAAGCCCAAAATATAAATTGTGATGATTGGCAAAGCTTTATAAACTGCCTCTTTTTCATTTACAACATCGCCTTTAATATAATTTTCCCCCAGATAGCGCCGGAATCTTTGAATATCAAACAATTCTTTTGCTTTCTGTAATTCAATTAAAACCTTCTTTTCCTTCCCGTCTTTGTTTCTGATAATTGCTTTAAAATCTAGGCGGAGCAGTCGGATGCCTTCAAAAAAAAGTTCTTTGGAAATCATTTCCTGTGGGCGGATATCCAAATGGATTACTTCCTCACCAATAATTAAGGAAATTAATTGAGCTGCAATGTCCAAATCTTCCAAAAGATATTTAAAAGCAGAATCATATATAGGGTTTGCTATTAACATAAAGGGATTTTTATATTTTTATGACAACCCCAAATTTAATACTTTTTTTTGAAAAAGTCAAGTGATATTTATCTGTTTTTAATAAATGACAGATAGGCTGCATCTCCACAATTATCCCAATAATCTGCAGACTGTGAACTGATTTCATTGTCTTTATGCTCAACCGATTGTACCAAACGATTATTCCAAAATAATTCTACCCGCATTTTTCTTTGCAGTTCGGGATAAGGATAAACAAAAAGTGAGCGGATTAAATTATCGTCTGATGCGGTAATTTCGCCATCTGCAGTCGGCATAAAATAATCACCGGTATAGGTCGGGTCATAACCGAGTTGAGGGCCATAGAAGAGAGTATTTTCTTCAAGATCCATAAAACTGCGACTGTTGCAGGCATAATAATAACCTGTTCTGTCTATTTCATATTCAGTTGCAGATATGGAAACAGGTTCAAATTTTTCAATAAAAGAAGGCAATTCATCGGGATAACTGATTCGAACCTTATTAAAACGGTATTTGCAGGGTTCTAAATTGCCAACTTCAATATATTGATTTTCTTTGTTCTCTACTAAGGTGAAAATTGAATCCCTAAATCCGCCTTCATCTGCAGTCCTTTCCCAGACAGTATATTCCCGGAAAACATCATAATCTTCCAATAAATTACCGGAATGAAATCGTTTTCCTGTTCCAAACTGAATGTCCAGACATTTTTCAAGGCTTCTGTATTTTTTGATAATTCTCACCCAATAGGATCCAAAAGTTTCGTAGGACCTAACAGCAAGCTGAAACAGATGTTCTATTTCAACCTCGTTCATAGCCTTTCCGTCCCGACGGAAAATTCTTATGTAAGAAGTGAGGATGTTGCTCATTATTGATGGTTTTCATATTTTAAAAGTAAAAAAATATAGCCCAAATACCAAAATAACTTGCAATAGTGGAGACTTTTTTATAGATTTATATGTTTTAAAATTGGAAGTTAAAATAATTTTTTTTAAATCATAACTATGAATGCTGAAAAAGAGTTAAAGAACGATTTAATTAGTCTCATTACAAAAATGGATGATCTGCAGTTTTTACAACAGCTAAAAAAACTGTTGGTAGGAAAAGCGATAGAAACTGATTACGATTGGGCTGACGAACTAAGTGAAGAACAATTAATACAAATCAAATTGGGGCAGGAGCAAATAGCTAAGGGGCAATTTGTAAGCAGTGAAGAATTGCATTTAGGGGTTGCTGAACTTTTAAAGAGAAAAAGAGCAGAAAAGAAATGAAAATAATTTGGACTTTAGAAGCCTGACTTCAGTACTATAGTGTATTAGATTATCTATATGAGAAATGGGGGGAGGAATCAGTACTAAAACTTGACAATGAAGTTAAAAAAATTGAAACACTTCTAATGAAAGATTTAATAACACATATGATTTCTCGAAAATTGAAACTTCATAAATGTGTAATATTAAAAAGAAATATTCTGATCTATCAAAAACAGGAAAATTCAATAGAAATTTTAGCCTTTATAAATACCCGTACTGACCATAAATACTAAATTAGTATTTCTTCTCAAGTAAAACACTACTTAAACCTGATAGCCTTCACCGGATCAATCTTTGACACGAGCCAGGATGGAATAATCAGGACAATTATAGTAATAATCAATGTTCCGATATTAAGGGCCAGAATTGAGCCCCATTCGAGTTTAACAGGGGCCACGGAAACATAGTACAAATCTTCCGGAAGGGTAATAAATCCAAAATAATGCTGTAAAAGGCAAAGCCCAATTCCCAAAACATTGCCAAATAAAAGACCTGCACCGACGATATAAGCAGAATTATACAAAAATATCTGACGAATACTCCAGTTTTGTGCGCCCAGTGCTTTTAAAATACCAATCATATTGGTGCGTTCCAGGATGAGAATCATCAGGGAGGTGGTCATATTGATAATAGAAACCAAGATCATGAGAATGAGGATAATGCGCTCATTCATATCTGTAAGGCTCAACCAATCGAAGATATTTGGTTCCAATTCCTTGATCGTGTTGGAATACTGTTCCTTATTCAGCAGCGTATTGGAATTAATATAATTGCCAAATGCATCCAGGTCATCCAAGTTTTCCACAAAAACTTCAAATCCGGAAACCTGTGCAGGCAATGCCTTATTCATTGCGTTCAGACTCTGCCAGGGTACAAAGGCAGTTTTCTCCCAGGCGGGATCATTAGGTGCCTCGTAAATTGCTGCAACGGAATATTTAAAGGTGAAGCTGTCTTTTCCAAAATCTTTATAAGAAAAGTTTATACTGTCGCCAACTTTTTTGTTGCGGTCTTTTGCCATCTGACTGGTGATGATAATGCTGTTTTCAGCGGGATTATCAAAAGCAACCGGGATGGTGCCGCCTTGTAAATGAGCATTTACGGCGGCTCTGTTTTCCTTAAAAGTAGTATCGGTAACGCCAAAAAGAATTACTTTTTCTTCCTCCAACCAAAGTTCAGGACCATAGTTTCTATAGGGTCTCCAGTTGTTGAGCTCCTGTATTTTATTGAGATTCACAATGGCAAAACGGCGGTCATATTCTTCCAATCCGGTTTTGTAAATCCCTTTGATATTAAATTTTAGCGCCTGAGTGCCGCCGCCCTGAACAAAATAGATGAGGAAATCATCTCCAAGTTTTAGTTTTAATCTTTTAGCGGTTGTTTCAGAGATTAGAATTTCATCTTTGCCCCCGTTTTTTTTACTGTCCAAGGTATCACCGGATTTCATGTACTGTCGAAGAAATTTCCATTCATAATCAGCACCGACACCACGCAAAATTATTCCTTCAATCTGATCATTTGCTTTGATGATCCCTTCTTTCTGAGCGAAACTCTGAATGTGCCTGATGCCTCCCTTGGTCTTTTTAATTTTTTCTGTGTACTGTCCCAACCAATTATTGCCCTCTTCGATAAAACTGATTTGTCCCAAAGTATCTAAAGAGGGATAATAATCCTGTTCAATACTCATCGGAGAAGTTTCAAAAGCATAACTGCTTGGTGCATAACTGCTAGTCAGGTGAATATGCCCCCAAAAACCAAAGATTTTTTCACTGATACTGCTCTTGAATCCCCTTACAGTGGCACTTGCCAAAATCATAACAGTAATGCTAAGTGCAATAGCTGCAATAGCAATGCGCATAATGATGTTGGAGAATGATTTTTTGGAAGTTACACCAACTTTTTTTGCTATGTAAAAAGGAAAATTCAAAATTTGGTCTTTAAAGAGATATTAATAAATAAACTTAATCGAAAATAATAGTTGAAATTTTATAATTCAGAAGGGTAAAATTATTGAATTTTGGCAAATTGTTGTACTTTTTCGGCATATTGTTTAAACTGTACCCTTTGTCAAATAATTGGGATATGCAATTTTAAAGACCTTTCCCCAAACATTCAAAAATTTATGCGAATTTTAATCCTCATATCAGTTGTCGTATTATTAATGCCGCTTTATCTTCAAAGTACCGGAAAATCTTCAAAATCTGATAGTTCCGTTATTAAAAAAAATATCAATAATGCAGCTTTATTGTCAGTACTAAGGCCGGAAGCTGAATTTATTTTTCACGATGATATAAGACCTGCAGCCGATCAGGTGTATAAATATTTGCCATTTATCAAAGGAAAAAGGATCGGTTTGGTGGTGAATCAGACCTCTGTGATCGGAAAAACTCATTTGGTGGACAGTTTGATAAAGTTAGGCTGTAATATTCAGAAAATATTTGCACCAGAACATGGCTTTCGCGGCACAGCCGACCGCGGTGAACATATTACTGATGGTACAGATCCTAAAACAGGGGTTAAAATAGTCTCACTTTATGGAAAAAATTTAAAACCGGGACCTGAACTGATGCAGGATTTGGATATTGTAATATTTGATATTCAGGATGTTGGGGTGCGTTTCTATACTTTTACTTCCACTATGACCTATATGATGGAATCCTGTGCCCGCAATAAAATTCCAATGCTGATTCTCGATCGTCCAAATCCCTTGGGACATTGTGTTGACGGTCCGGTGATGGAAAAAAACCTTAAAAGTTTTGTTGGCCTGCATCCGGTTCCTGTTGTTCATGGATTGACTACTGCTGAATATGCCCGTATGATTAACGGTGAAGGTTGGTTGCCCGACAGTCTGAAATGTGAACTTTACCATGTGGAATGCAGTAATTATGATCATAAAAAATTCTATAAACTGCCAGTTAAACCATCACCCAACCTGCCAAATATGCAGAGTATTTACCTTTATCCTTCCCTTTGTCTTTTCGAAGGAACAGTGGTGAGTATGGGTCGTGGAACCGATAAACAGTTTCAGGTCTATGGTCATCCCGATTTTCAAAGCGGAGAATATGAATTTACACCTAAACCGGGAGAAGGAGATAAGAGTCCCCTCTATAGCGGTCAAAAATGCTTTGGATTTGACTTGAGCAATAAATCAATGGAAGAACTCCAGAAATCAAGCTGTTTTAATCTTGATTACCTTATCAAATTTTATCATCATGCCGAACCGGAAGAACAGGTTATTTTCTTTAATAATGACAATTTCTTCAATAAATTGATTGGAAACAGCAAGGTAAAGGATGAAATATTAAATGGTAAAATGGGCCCTGAAATCAGAAAAGAATGGACAAAAGATCTGGATGCTTATAAAAAATTGAGAAAGAAATATCTGCTTTATTCGGAATAGTTTATTTTAATAATTTAGTTTACAATAAATTTT
>JBIKQC010000288.1:0-6474 GCA_044349855.1 Saprospira sp. | reverse complement strand
ATATTATTATTTCAATTGTTAAACGCTAATGCTCAGCAAAAACCCCTTGAAAAATTGTCCAAAAAAGAGCTCATAGAATTTATAAAGAAGACTAAACAAAAATTGGAAGATCAAGAGAGCTTAATTTATAGTTTAAAAAATTCGAATTCTGAAATTTTATTATTAAATAAGCGGTACTTGGATACAATTTCAGTTATAAATATTAAAAATATTAATCTTGAAAATCAATTGTTTAGTATTAAAAATGAATCATTCCGAAATATAGAAGTCTTGGATTTATTTAATTTGGGTTATCAACCCTTCAAAAATAATGAAAAACAGTATTCCCAATTTCTTACAGAAATTACAGCTGCAGTTGTAAAATCGAGAATGGAGAATATCATGAAAATGATCACTATTCTGCAATCTAAAAAGTTTGAAGAGGCGCTTAAAAATAAGTTGTTTTTGGATTTTAAATCTGCTTTCAGAGGCTATTTTGATACTTTAACCATCGAAGAACTAAGTAATTTAGATGTATCAATATCAGACTTTTTCTATGAAGGGTTGCTGAAAAAGACGCAATTTGAATTGGAAAGCAGCAGTAGGGAAAACCGTTGGATTTTGTTACTGGAAAGTATTAGACCATAGTTTTTTGAACATTGAGTGTTTGTAGTTGTTTAATACAGACAATCAAAAAAACAAACTATGAAAGGTCTAATCTCATTCCCATTATTTTTACTTTTATTTTTGAATTCAGGCTGTTCACAAACAACAACAAAACAGGGTATAAAAACATCATCTGCTGATAAAAAAATTGAAACTATGGAAGGTTTGGAAATTGCAACGTTAGGCGCAGGCTGTTTTTGGTGCGTCGAAGCTATTTTTCAGGACATGAAAGGTGTTCTAAAGGTTGAGTCCGGCTATGCAGGAGGCGAAAAGGAAAATCCCACCTACAAAGAAGTATGTGAGGGAACTACCGGGCATGCTGAGGTTGTACAGGTGACTTTTGACCCCAAAATAATTAGTTATGCCGAAATCTTGGAACTGTTTTTTGCAGCTCATGACCCAACCACTTTGAACCGTCAGGGTGGAGATGTGGGAACACAATACCGTTCTGCAATTTTCTATCACAATGAAAATCAGAAAGAAATTGCAAAAAAATCATTGCAAGAGGCATTGCCGGAGTTTGAGAAACCAATAGTCACTGAAATAACGGCCATCAGCAATTACTATCCGGCTGAAAATTATCACCAGGATTATTACAATCTTAATGCTGATAAAAATCCATATTGTTCCTCTGTAATTGCGCCTAAATTGGCAAAGTTCAGAAAAAAATATGCAGACAAACTGAAAAACTAATTATAAAGCCGCAATCGGAAGTTGCGGCTTTTTTAAACTTAAAAGTCTTGGTTATCTACAATTCTTTGGACAATTTATTCCGCATAAGCCTTTCATAGATATTAGGAAAAAATCGATGCATAAAGTATGATTGTAAGGCTGTTTTACCAACTATAAGGTTTGCTTTATTCTGCCTGGCAGCTATTAAGATCTTTTCGGCAACAAATTTTGGATCAAGGGCCTTACCTATAAGTTTTTTCTTTTGGTTGACCGAATTATGATCATTTGCCGACAGCGCCGCTCTATTTGGATCAGCGCCAATGAAAGACGGACATACCGTAAGGCATTGAACCCCATTTTGGTAAAGTTCTGTTCTCAGTGATTCGAAATAGCCCTGCAAAGCATGTTTACTGGCAGAGTAAGCAGTTCTCCCCAACAAAGGGGCAAAACCTGCTACACTGGATATATTGATAATCATTCCTCTGTTTTTTAACAGTTCGTCCATGACCAGATGGCAGCAGTTAACAGCAGCAAAAACATTTACTTCCATTATTCTGCGAAGTACTTTTTCAGGATCTTCAATCTCGTTAAAGCGCTGAATATGAGTTATCCCTGCATTGTTAATCAAAACATCGATATTGCCAAATTCATTTTTAATATTGGTAATAACCTCTGACAGTAATTTTTTGTTAGTAATGTCACATATCTGTGTAAATATCTCAATATTATGTGTCTTTAAATCTGCAGCAAGCTGTTTCAGATTTTCTTCATTCAGGTCAATAGCACATACTTTAGCTCCTGCTAGACCAAAATTCATGCATAATTCAGAGCCCAGATTGCCTGTAGCTCCTGTTATTATTACAGTTTTATTTTTAAAATCGCGTTTTGACATTTTTAATTTTTTATAATTAACCCTTATTCTAAGTCTAAATTGATAATTTTGTATTAAATCAACTAAAGTTAATAATTCCAAAACTTATGGCAGAAGTAAAGGATGTAAAAATAGAAGAATCCTGGAAAAAAGCATTGCAGGATGAATTTCAGAAACCATATTTTTCTGAAATTAAAGCATTTTTGGTTAAGGAAAAAGAAGCCTCAAAAACGGTTTACCCTCCAGGCAATCTTATTTTTAATGCTTTTAATATGGTCCCCATTGATAAAATAAAAGTTGTCATCATTGGACAGGATCCTTATCATGGAGAAGGGGAGGCGCATGGCCTGTCTTTTTCGGTCCCTAAAGCTGTGAAAATACCGCCTTCTTTGAGAAATATTTACAAGGAACTGACAAATGATATTCCCGGATTCACTGCACCTAAACACGGATGTTTAGAAGAATGGGCCTATCAAGGTGTGTTTTTACTCAATGCTTTTTTAACAGTAGTAGCAAAAGAGCCTAAATCTCATGAAAAAATCGGTTGGGAGAAATTTACAGATGCAGTTATTCGTAAAATATCTGAAGAAAGAAACGGGGTTGTATTCATGTTATGGGGCGCATTCGCCAGAAAAAAAGTTGAATTGCTGGATAAGTCTAAACATTTGGTTTTAGAATCCGCTCACCCTTCTCCTTTGGCAGGAAATGCATTTCAGGGCTGCAAACATTTTTCTCAAGCGAATAACTATTTGAACGATAAGGGAGAAAAAGAAATTATTTGGAATATAACCGATTAAAACAAATATGAAACTGTCATTATTAGCTGTATATAAATAAGGTTTTTAAGTTTATTTTGAAAAATATTGAAAAAAAAATGGTTTAATTTTGGTTGTTATAAAAATGACCGTATATTTGTGACGCTCTCAAAAAAAGTACATATTTAAAGGGTGATTAGCTCAGCTGGTTCAGAGCATCTCGCTTACACCGAGAGGGTCGGGGGTTCGAATCCCTCATCACCCACATAAAATATAAGGTTTCAGCTTCATTGTTGAAACCTTTTTTACTTTTACAACTACTTTAATTATTGTATTATGTACAAAATCTTTTCACTTTTTCTCTTAATTCTGTCATTTGGCTGTGTTAATGAGAAAGCATCAAAAAATACACAGGAATCGGATAATAATAGCGCTGATTATTTCAATTTTAAAACAGAGGGAAAATTTCAGGCAGCCGGTGTGCAAATGATTGAATTAAAAGAAGGACATAAGGTTTGGACGAAAAGAATTGGGAACAATCCCAAAATTAAAGTTTTACTCTTGCATGGCGGTCCTGCACTCACACACGAATATATGGAGTGTTTCGAAAGTTTCTTTCCTCAGGCAGGTATCGAATTTTATCATTACGATCAGTTGGGTTCTTATTATTCCGATCAACCCAAAAATGACAGTCTCTGGACTATTGACAGATTTGTTGAGGAGTTGGAACAGGTGCGTCTGAAATTAGGACTCAACCAGGATAACTTTTTTATTCTTGGAAATTCTTGGGGCGGTATTTTGGCAATGGAATATGCACTCAAGTATCAAAAGAATCTTAAAGGTATGATTATTAGTAATATGACAGCCGATTTTGATAAATACGAGTCCTATAATCAAAAATTGAGAGCAGCTATGCGAAAATCGCTGATTGATTCTTTGGAAACTTTCGAAAAGAAAAGTGATTACCATAATCCCAAATATCAGGAATTAGTTTTTAATGAATATTATACCAGGCATATTTTAAGACTACCTGCTAAAGATTGGCCTGAACCTGTTTTGCGAAGTTTCAAACATGTAAATGCGTATGTTTATGAATACATGCAAGGCCCAAGCGAATTTGTTCCAGGTGGTATCCTAAAGCATTGGTCGGTTTGGAATCGACTCAAAGAATTAAAAGTACCAACACTTATGATTGGTGCAAAATACGATAGCATGAATCCGGCCGAAATGGAAGAAATGAGCAAGCTGGTACAAAAAGGTTCTTACCTATATTGTGCTAATGGAAGCCATTTGGCCATGTGGGATGAACAGGAATTTTATATGAAAGGTGTAATTGATTTCATAAAAGGCGTAAAATAGAATTAAGCTATTGTATAAAAAGCACCGATCGTATCGGTGTTTTTTTAATTAAAAATATACATTTAGACTGATCTAAATATAAATTTAAGCTATATTTGTGTTAAATTATTTGCTTGTCTAATAATTGAAACGCAGTTTACATGAAATACATTATATTGTTTTTTCTTATTATATTTTTTCTTTCCAAAGCCTATTCTCAGACAGTTCAGTTAAAAGGTAAACTGGTTGATGTCAGGCAAAATGCAATACCTTTTGTTAATATTGCTGTTTATCAGGGGGAATCGCTTTATGGTACAAGTTCAGATTCTATAGGCAATTTCAGTTTGGTATTACCAATGAAAGGTGAATATCTGATTAAAATAAGTTCTATTGGATACAGGAATTTGGAACAGATAATTCAACTTGTCGATAACAAGGATCTTGGAACAATCACAGTGACTGAAGATTTACTAGGGCTTCAGGAAGTAGTGGTAACAGGTACTTTAAAGGAAAGTTTTATTTCTGAATCTCCTGTTAAAATTAGCGTTTATACAGCCAAATACCTTCAGCAGACTATTGCGCCTACAAATCTGATGGAATCTCTCAAACTGATGAACGGGGTTCAGGAAATTTCTTCCTGTGGTGTTTGTAACACAAATAGTATAAGTATTAATGGACTTCCTGGAGCTTATACTGCTGTTTTGATAGACGGTACTCCGGCTTATGGTAATCTGGCCTCAGTTTATGGCCTCAATGGTATTCCAATAAATGCAACAGAGCGAATTGAAGTTATTAAAGGCCCAAATTCAACACTTTATGGATCTGAGGCTTTGGCAGGAGTCATAAATGTAATTACTAAAAATCCGCAACAGCAGCCAATATTCTCTTTGGATCTGATGGGCACCTCAGATTTGGAAGCTTTTACAAATATCAGTTTTGCCCCTAAATTGGGCAATGCCGATCTGTTAATAGGTATTCAGCATGCATTTTCCAATCTCTTTGAAGATTTTAATCAGGATGGATTTGGCGATAATTTAGGTGTTGACAGACTTTCAGCGTTTTCTAAAATATTATATCGCAGAAAATCGGGTAAAAAGTTTCAAAATTTTATCAAATTGATGTTCGAAGATCGCCGAAATGGGGTAGAAGCATTTATGAAAGGTAGAGATCACCGAATTTTGAGGGGTAGCGATAGTATTTATGGTGAAAGTATTATCACTAAACGATTGGAATGGATGGGAACTTACGAATTGCCAACCAAAGAAAAAATAAGATTGGATTATTCCTTCAGCGCTCACCTTCAGAACAGTTTTTATGGTTCAGATTTTTATCTTGCTAAGCAATATATCGGCTACATAAATGCAGTTTGGAATAAGTCTTTCAAAAAACACGATCTGATGTCAGGTGTCACTGTCAGATATCAGTTTTATGATGATAATACATTTGCTACTTCCGATAGTCTTGGTAATAATCCTGAAAACCAATGGATACCGGGAATCTGGGTACAAGATGAATGGACTGTTAAAGAAAATAAACTGACCTTGATGCCTGGTATGAGGCTTGATTATTATCAGTTACACGGTTTAATTCCTTCCCCAAGAATAAGTGTCAAGTACAAACCGGGTACTTGGTGGACACTACGTATGAATCTTGGTACTGGATTTCGTATTGTCAATTTATTTGCAGAAGACCATGCTTTTATCAGTGGAAACAGATCAGTTATTCTGGAGGAAAAATTAAGTCCGGAACGAAGTTATAGCGGTACTTTGAATGCTAATTATGTTTTTTCATTAGGAAAAGGACAGGGCACAGTTGATGCTGATTTATACTATACTTTTTTTACGAATGCTATATTTCCCGATTATTCTCAAAATGACGCAATTATTTATCGAAATCTGAGTGGAACAGCACAAACAAGAGGAATTGCACTTTCATTGAATTATGCTTTTTCTTTTCCATTTCAGATAAATTTAGGTACCAACCTGATGCAGGCATTTAAAAGGTCAGTAAATTTGGGAGTTGTGGATAAAAAAGCACTGGTTTTTGCCCCTGCCTGGTCAGGAGTGATAACGATGACCTATAATATTAAAAAATTCGACCTTTTTTTGGCATATACTGCAAACCTGAGTGGACCAATGGCTTTACCGGAAATTTATGATCTGAATTCTGACGGTATTCTATCAAATGTAGCAC
>JBIKQC010000011.1:0-21944 GCA_044349855.1 Saprospira sp. | reverse complement strand
TAATCACTTAGAACTAAAATATTTAGAACACAAAACAAACTTTGAACCCATGAAAAATTTATTTTTTGTCTTTTTTATGTTTTTGTCCAATATTTTTTACGCTCAAAATACATTTGAGCAAATAAGACAGCAATACCTACAA
Organism: Saprospira sp.; assembly: GCA_044349855.1. GTDB lineage: Bacteria > Bacteroidota > Bacteroidia > Chitinophagales > Saprospiraceae > Saprospira. The sequence goes on along the minus strand of JBIKQC010000011.1, from coordinate 21,802 downwards.
GAAGTAACTAACGCATCTCCTGACGAAGATAACGTCGAGGGTGAAAATGAGCTTGATAAATTTAAACGTTGGGAATTTTTTGCATCACGCAGACTCGATGAAAATGGCAATTTTCCAAATAATGAACTATTTTTAAATAACTGGGAAGCAAAAAAGCAGCTAAAAATAAATTCGGCTTTAAAAAGTAATAATATTGGTAATTGGACTAGTCTAAATCCAAGTGTAATACCAATAGGAGGTCCCAAAGGTACTGGAAGAGTTCATAAAGTTTATATTGAACCCTGGAATACTAACAACATTTGGGTTTGTAGCTCTACCGGTGGATTATGGAAATCTACAGATGCAGGTCTAAGTTGGCAAGTATTGACAGATAATTTGCCAACACTTTCTACTTCAGATATTGCAATTGATCCTAACAACCCATCAATTATATATCTTGCTACAGGCGAAAATAACTTTTCTCCCGAGACACCGGGTAAAGGTATTTTTAAATCTACTGATGGAGGTATAAGCTGGGCTTATTTATCTCAGGACCCTAACTCAACAAATATATTTGCCGGAATAATATTTAAACTTGTACTTCACCCGGTGAACAGCAATACCATTTTAACAGCTGGTTCTTCTGGACTAAAACTTAGTTCTGATGGAGGTTTAACCTGGTCTACAAAATTTATTAACCGATTCTACGACATTGAATTAAATCCTAGCAGCCCCGATACTATTTATGCTTGTAATGCAAATACCATTTATCGTTCAACTGATGCAGGAAATAGCTGGACAGCTCTGAATACAGGGATTCCAACGGTTTCAAAAAGAATAGAACTTGCAGTATCACCAGACGGTCCAAATTATGTATATGCCTTAGTCCAAAATAGCAGTTATGGTTTTGGCGGACTTTATCGTTCAACAGATGCTGGAAACACCTGGACGCTTCAGTCTACAAGTCCCAATGTTCTTGGAAATGTTTTGAATCTAGCGTCTACTACAGGAGGCCGGAGTTACTGCGAATTGACTGCTGACCCAACTAACAAAGATAAAATATACACTGCCGGCAATTTTTACGTATGCAAGTCAATCGATGGTGGCGTAACTTTTGTTCCGGCAAGCAATTGGATTGGGCCATATACAACTACAGGTAATGGAGTTTCATCCAACTATGTTCATGTTGACATGCATGACATTCAACATCATCCTACGCTTAGCAATGTGGTATATGTAGGTTGCGATGGCGGTGTTTTTAAAACTGAAAATGGCGGTACGAGTTGGTCTATATTAGGTAGCGAAATGCATATTGCACAAATTTACAGAATTGGAACCTATGCCAGTAATCCTGACACGCTTGGTTATGGCACGCAGGATAATTCTCACTATATAAAAAAAGGTAATTCCTTTGTCCAGGAAGGTTCCTTAGACGGTATGGAAATTGCTTTCAATCCGAATAATTCAAATACTTTTTATTATGTGGCTCAAAATGGTCGTTTTATTTTTAGAAATAGAAATGGCGTAAATACAAATATATCAATAAATGAATTCGGAAGCTGGGTAGCCCCTTTTTTTCTTGACATAGAAAATCCTGACACACTTTATGTTGCGCTTGAAGATGTTTATGTTTCCTACAATCGTGGTACGACATGGACTAATATTAGCAATGGCACGGTTTCAAATGTAGATAAGACTGCAATGCTACAGGCGCCATCCAATCCGAATATAATTTATCTGACAACAGATACTATTTTATATAAAAGTACTGACAGAGGACTAAGCTGGAGTACATTGGGAAGACCAGTAAGTAGCGGATTTACAATGATTAGCTATATTGCCATCGACCATAATGACCCGCAACATCTTTGGATAAGCTGTGCCAACTACATCAGTGGAAACAAAGTCTATGAAAGTACAGATGGGGGCATCAGCTGGACTAATCTTTCACTTAATTTACCCAATTTTCCAGTGAACTGTATTGTCCATGAAAATAATAGTAATAACGGATTGTACGTAGGTACTGAATATGGAGTTTACTACTACAACAGTAGTTTAGGCTCCTGGATAGATTTCAACAATCAATTACCAAATGTTATTGTCATGGAATTGGAAATTGCCCCATCTATTGGTAAAATTAGAGCAGGAACATATGGTAGAGGTTTATGGGAATCTGATATTTATAGTAATACTACTTCAAATACAGCAATAAATGCTAATATTGAAAATGCAATTTTCTTTCCTAATCCAGCTAAAAACATTGTAAATGTAAAAATTCCGGATTCTTGGCAAAATGAAATGGTATTATTTGAAATCTATGATTTGAATGGCAAAAAAATTATCTCTGAGTATCATTCAGAAGCTAGTTTCACAAAGGATATTTCCAATTTACCTAAAGGAATTTACATCTTTAGTTTGAGATCGAACTCAAAAAATTGTGTAAAAAAGGTAATAAAGAACTAGTAACATTTTACAAAAAATAAAATTTTAAAAATTTATTGTATTCTGTTAAAAGGGGCTCTTCATACAAGTTCTTATTAGTTTTATAATTCCATATTTGCCTAGAGAAACAACACCAGAAAAGTCCAAATAGCATCTACAAAATGTCAAATCGTACTCAATAATTCATGAAAGAAAATGGCGTAAGATTTAATGATGTTGGACTTGGAATTTGGTTTTTAGCATTGATTTTGGACTTGATTTTTATTCCACTTTTTTTATTGACTCAAATCGATAAGTGTAAAATAACATAATTAAGTTAATTGTGAAAAATTAGAGGACTTCGGTCCTCTTTTTTATCTTTGGGCTGTAAATATTTCAAAAATTAAGCAGATTGAATGGTTTAGTCAATATTATTCGATGCAACCTTTATTATCATCATTAGAAATTCTTTAGTATTCAAACATGAAACCACTAATATTAGTAACAAATGACGACGGAATCGGCGCAGCGGGCATAAAAGCGCTAATTGAAGTAGCCCGTGAATTTGGTGAAGTTTTAGTTGTGGCTCCCGACAGTCCGCAATCCGGACAGGGACACGCTATAACGCTGGAACATCCGCTTCGGCTTTACAAAGTGGATCTTTTTGAAGGCATTACTTCATACGAATGTTCCGGAACACCGGTCGACTGCGTCAAAATGGCTAAACATGTCTTGACAAAAGACCGCACAATTGATCTATGCATTTCGGGTATAAACCATGGTTCCAATTCTTCCATCAACATCATTTATTCCGGCACCATGTCGGCTGCCATGGAAGCTTCCATTGAAAAAATACCCTCAATCGGCTTTTCATTGCTCGATTATAAAATGGATGCAGATTTCACGGCAGCTCAGCATTATGCCCGTCAAATCATTGAAAAGGTATTGAAAAACGGTATGCATGGCACACTTTTACTGAATGTCAATATTCCAAAAAGACCGCTTTCTGAAATAAAAGGCGCAAAAGTTTGCCGTCAGGCTGAAGGACATTGGGCAGAGGAGTTTATTCCAAATGTCGATCCAAGCGGTAGGCCTTATTACTGGCTTTCAGGCAGATTCAACTGTGAAGATTCCGGAGAAGATACCGATATTTGGGCACTGGAGAACGGATATGTTTCCATTGTGCCGTCAATGCACGATTTGACGGCACACAAAGCTATTCCTGCCATGAAATTTCTGGATATTTAGATTATAAATATTGAACCTTCGAATAGCTTGTAACTTTATTGATGTTCTTAATTATGGTAGAGATCTCAGATTGCTGTTTTTACTTTTATTAAATCACATTTTTACATTATGATAAAAAACAATTTCTTACACGGTCTCATCATTGGTATTTTCCTGCCTGTTTTAGCCTTTGCATTTGTTTGGGGTGTAAATCTAGCTTTTATGCAGGCCGAGAATTTTAATTTCAGTTTCAAACAAAGTACCGTTGCACTTTTATCTATTTGTGCTAACCTTATACCCGTCTTAATTGCAAATAAAAACCGCTATGAGGAATTTATAAGGGGAATCATGTTTCCAACAGTTTTGGGCTCCTTTATATGGTTCTTTTATTATGACCCCGTTAATTTGTTTGGCAATTAGGATTGAGGGTACTTTGTACATACTAGATCATACAAAACCTATGCTTACAATGAGTTCTTGCCTGATTCTATCATAAAGGTATTTTACTAATTTATAGCTAAAAGTACCAAGTACCCACTACTTTCACTGCGTGTATCTTAGATTCTACAAAATACATCAATTTATGTTCTCACGTCCACGTCGCAACCGAAAAAATAAAGCTGTCAGAGGCTTTGCCCAAGAAACACATTTGGGTGTTGAAAACCTTATTTATCCGCTGTTTGTCTATGATGGCAAGGGCATCAAAGAAGAAGTAAAATCTATGCCCGGCAATATCCGTTGGAGTATTGATATGCTGTTGCCTGAGGTAGAAGAATGCCTAAAATTGGGCATTGGCACCTATGTACTTTTTCCGGCAGTTGATGAAAAACTGAAAGACAAAACGGCATCCTACAGCTATGCTGAAGAAAATTTTTATCTGCACATTCTGCGCAAGCTTAAAGAAACCTTTCCTGAAATCTGTCTGATGACTGATGTAGCTATGGATCCTTACAGTTCTGATGGACATGACGGTTATGTAAATGAAAAGGGAGATATCGTTAATGACATTACACTGCCTATTTTAGCAAAAATGTCAGTTGCTCAGGCTCAGGCCGGCGCGGACATTCTTGGACCGAGCGACATGATGGACGGTCGAATCGGCTACATTCGCCATGCACTTGATGAAGCCGGGTATACCGATGTTTCTATCATGTCCTACACGGCAAAATATGCTTCTGCTTTTTACGGCCCATTCCGCGATGCTTTGGATTCAGCGCCAAAAGCCGGAGACAAAAAAACCTATCAGATGAATCCGGCCAACAGCCGCGAGGCCCTGATAGAGGCCAGTTTAGATGTTGCCGAAGGAGCAGATTTCCTGATGGTAAAACCCGCCCTGCCCTATTTGGATATCATTGCCTTATTGAAACAAAACTACGATATTCCAATAGCAGCCTATAACGTGAGTGGAGAATGCGCTATGTTGACCGCTGCCTGTCAGAATGGCTGGCTCAACTTTGAAAAAGCGATGCCCGAAATGCTGATGAGTATCCGTCGTGCCGGTGCCGATGTTATTCTCACCTATTTTGCAAAAGCTTATGCTGAGATGCTTAGAGATGGGAAGATTGGAAAGTGGTAGAATTATTTTATGATTACTTAGAAAACAATCTGAACTAGCATATATTAATGCAAAAACTAGACAGGCAAAATGCGAGCGCTTTTTGCCTGTTTGTATTACTATTTTTCTGTACTATCAAAAATTATATAAATTATTACTACTTTCGACAATAATTAATTTTATCGTTTAATTAGACGATATTCTATTTTATCGTACGATTCGACAATATTCTATTTTATCGTTTAATTCGACAATATTATATTTTATAAATATATCAATGACAAGAATTGAATGGTAGCTGATTCGGGTTAAAAGGCAGCATTTAAAATTAATTCTTAATCTAATTATCTCTTAATCTCTAAATCTAATCTTTAACACACCTCACGCTATATCCCGTCCTTTTATTGCAGATATCTGAATTTAAAACATCTGAACTATCTGAAATCCAACGAAACCCGGCGCCTTCATAATCTTTTGGGGTACTGCTCCACCAATAACTTTTTCCATTATCTTCAAAAGCACCGCTCAAATAGCGCATCCCGGTTGGTATTGAAGCATTAAACAGTTCCTGCTGTTCAGCCTTTTTCTTCTTCCTTTTAGGAAGCGCTTTCATTTTTTTGCCTGCAATTTTCCAGCCGCCGTAAAACCTGGCCAAGTCGGCCCACTCTGCATCATTGGCAACATGCCAACCTCCAGGTGCAAGCCCTCTTGGATCATTGACTGCAAACCAGTTGTATAGTTTTCCTTTAGTCGGATCATTGTCCAAATAACAGCAGGCGGCTTTATTTTCCTTACAGAATTGCACCCATTCTTCCGAACTGCTGGTTTCAGGAATAATATCTCCATTTCTGAACTTTGAACATTGCAGGTTTTCTGCTGTCCATTCCATCTCTCCTATTTTCAGCGTTTTATAGGTTTTCCCATCCAAATCGACACATTGTGCATTGATATTGAACACAATCAGCATTATTGCAGGGAAAGAAAAAATATATTTCATATTTGAATTGTGTATTTATTTTTATAAAATTAGAAAAAAATCCTTTAGAAAAACTCATTTGACTATTAAATTCTGTAATATCACAAACAGTACTTTTAATGCTGTAACAAATTCATTACTTATAGCATAAAAGAAATCTAAACTAACTAAACTATACCTCATGCGTTATTTGAATTTTACATTTTCAGCCATTTTCCTCCTATTCTGCAATATACTTGGTGCTCAAAGCAACTTCCCTTTAATCATCGGCGATCAGATTAATGGACAGAATGAGAAACCCTATTCCATGGTTGTAAATACAGATGGAAGTTTTGTAGTACTGGCTTCAAAAAACGAGAACAGTCTTATCACAACAGATAATGGCATTTTCCTGGCAAAATATGACAGCTCCGGACAACAAATTTGGGAAAAATTCTTCAGAAAAAATACCGGTATTGCCAATTATCTGATGGCCTCTGATATCATCAAAGACCCTTCAGGAGGTTATATTATAGTTGGTGACAGCTCCATTGAAAGCGGAATGACTATTTCGGAAGTCAATATGCTGCTCACTAAAATAGACGAACAGGGCAATCGTATTTGGACAACTTATACAAGTGCCGGACTCAATGATTTCGATACAGACAGAAGGCTTGTGGCTTCTACGGATGCTCGTTATTTCTTTGTTTTGGGCGGATACAACATCTACAAATTCAATTGGACGGGTCAGATTGATTGGCAAATAAGCCCTAATTATTATCTGACTGATGCAATTGCAACTCCCGATAGCGGTATCGCTGCAATATCCTCAAACAATACTAAACTGATCAAGTATAACAGCGTTGGAGATACCTTGTGGACGCGTAATCTGAACTATATCCCAAAAGCTATTTCAGCAAATGCAGCTAATACGGCATGGGCGATAACCGGTTTTCAAAGCGGAAACCCGACATTTCTTCAAAACTCAGTGATTTCACAACATTTTACAGACGGGCAGACAGACTGGCAGCAAACCTATATCGTGAAAAATCAATCACAGGGTCGTGATATTTTTTACAGCAATCAAACCCTCTTTGTCACAGGAATCAGTAAATCCTGTTTAAATACTGACACATTGACCGTCTGTCTCGGTCCTTATAGTGCATTTGTCTTAAAAGCAGATGCTGCTAATTCAGGTCAGGAACTTGAAAGAAAAATATTTGGCGACAGCAGTTATCATCCTTATGCAATTATGCCGGTTGATACAGGCAGATCTATCAGTGCTCTTAAAATAATACCCGCTGCAAATGACGAAGTCTATATGATGACAGATTTCATGCAATTCAATGCCCTTCAAAGCCCACTGCATGGTCTCAGCTTTAATCTGAATCAGAGCAACAATGATATTCTTGTCTATAAAATGAATGGACTGGACTTAAATCCGGTCAGTTCAATTAGTTTTAATCAAGTATATTCCAATTTGCAGATTTTTCCAAATCCAACAAATGATGTAATCTATATTGCAGCAAATGAAATTGAGATTATTCAATTCAGTTTATACAATCTGTCAGGACAATTAATGGCTTTGTTTCCGGGATATATAAAGAGTTTTGACCTCAGCAATTATACGGAAGGAATATATATTTTAAAGGTAAGCAGCCCAAAAAAGACTTTATCTTTTAAGATAATTAAACACTAAGTTAAGCAGAATTTCAAAAAACACCTTCGGAGATACATGAAAACTCTTGATAATAAAACAATTTACCGTTGTTATACTATACTTGGCAAAACGGAAAAAGAAAGTGAAAAACTTTATGTAAAAGAACAATGGATGGAATTTTGCAAACTCTTGGACAGGTTTGTGAAACAACATCAACTGTTATGTTGTCTTGTTTCTTATCAACTAAAAATAGTAGTCAAAAAAATTGACAAAAAAGGGCGGATGCACATTACCGCAAAAAATGTTCCTACAGGTGGCATTCAGAAATGGACAGAAAAAGCACATTTAAAAGTTTGCAAAGGACAGTTGGAGGAGCACCTGAAACTTTTGGAAAAACTTGAGACAGATGGGATTTCAATGAATAAATATATTGAAAATAATTTTCCGGAGGCAAATTCCTATTTTAATTTTATTGAAACGCTGATTTATGCTTATTTAGATCAGGATGTAAATATCAAACATCAACCGCAGGGTGATATACACATTTATCTAAGAAACAGTTTGGATCCAAGTAACAAAACTTGGGATCAGGAGCTCAATTTTTATATCAGTGATCGCCTGATTGAAATCTCAGGAATTGAAACAGTGGAAAAACTGATAAATAATATTGCAAAAATTGCAAAAGCAGTAGTTGTTGCAAAAGCAGATTTCATAGAATCAAAAATCATTAATATATATGGAATGCAGTCTATTACTGCTGTTTATGGCCGAAGGTATGGACAACATAATTCATTGAATTTGAATGAGTACAGTGACCTTCAAATCAACAAATGGGAGTTGCTTTAATATATATTAAACTTAAACTATTTATTTGTTCATTAAAATTTCTATAATAAAACTGTATCTTTATATACCAAAAGTATTACCTGAAAGCAATCTTTAATTTCATTAAAAAGTGATTTGAAATCAGTCTTAAATTTGACAATGCACTGATAAGAACCTTTATCTGTCAGAATAAGTCACCATTTCTAAATTTTGAAGTTTGCAGATTCTCGGCAGTCCACTGCATTTTTGCTATCATAAGCGTTTTGTAAAATTTGCCGTCCAAATCTATACATTGCGCCCTGCATGAGGGGCAGAATTAATATTGTAATTAAATTTATAAGCTTCATCATGATTTATTAATAATGATCCCGAATTTTTCCTTCCATAAAAGTTATGTAACATCCCTGCCTTTCAAACTTATCAGTTTTTTCATAAGGATCTAATGAACTGATGAAGTGCCATGTTCCTTTTTTAAATTTAAAAAAATATTCCTGATAATCCATTTTACTTTTATCAATCATCAGTGTCACACTGAATTTATCATCTTCCTCCGGCAAATACTCAAAATCGAATGCATCAGCATCCGATAGTCTTTTTAACAGGGTATCAACATTGATCAGATAAGTATTTTCACTGATATTATTCAGATGTACACTGCCAATGACAATCCTACCTTCTTCTCTACGATGAATTTGCCAATAGAAATCCCCCAAAGGCAGATTTTCACAACTGCAAAATTTTATTTTATCAGATATAATGCACATTTCTAATACTGTTTGTAATAATTAACTACACTAAATTATGACAAAAAAATCAGCTCTTCAAATTATTCTTTGAAACGACGTAAGCCTGTCATTTTTCGACCGGCAAAAAATATAAATCAGTAAAGAATCTTTACTTTTGCAGGATTGGAAAAATTCCATAACCAGCAATTCACACTTATGAAAATCAAAAAAATTATCGGCGCAGCAGCTGCAGCAGTTATTCTGACTGCCTGCGGCAATGAAAAACCCGCAAAAGAAATGTCATTCAAATATCCTGAAACCAAGAAAGATTCAACAGTTAGTGATACTTTTTTCGGCAAAGTGCTTTCAGATCCTTATCGTTGGCTCGAAGATGACCGCAGCAAGGAAACCGAAGATTGGGTAAAACGTCAGAACGAATTCACTTTCGACTATCTGAAAAAAATCCCTTACAGAGAAGATATTAAAAACCGACTTTCCAAACTTTGGAATTTTGAGAAACTCTCCGCTCCATTTTTCGAAGGCGGTATAAAATATTTTTACAAAAATGACGGCCTGCAAAATCAGTCGGTACTTTACGCTCAAAAAACAGGTGAAGATGCTAAGATTTTCCTGGATCCGAATACTTTTTCAAAAGACGGAACAACATCACTTGGCAGTATCGACTTTTCAAAAGATGGCAAAATAGCCGCTTATGCAATCTCTGAAGGCGGTAGCGATTGGCGTAAAATCATTGTTATCAATGCTGAAACCAAAACAATTATGGAAGATACCCTTGTGGATATCAAATTCAGCGGTGTTTCCTGGAAAGAAAACGAAGGTTTTTATTATTCAAGTTATGATAAGCCAAAAGGCAGCGAACTTTCAGCGAAAACAGATCAGCACAAACTCTATTATCATAAACTGGGAACTAAACAAAAAGACGATGTCCTGATATTTGGCGGTACTGCAGAGCAAAAAAGACGATATATTGGAGGTTCTGTCACTGAAGACGGCAAATATCTTTTCATCTCAGCAGCTGTTTCTACTTCTGGTAATGAGCTTTATATGAAAGATTTGTCAAAACCAAATTCTCCTATTGTACAATTGATAAAGGGTTATGAAAGTGACAGTTATGTATTGGATAATGTAGGCAGCAAGCTTTATATTGTTACAAACCTGAATGCACCTAACCAAAAAATTGTCACTGCAGATGCAACTAAACCAAGTTCAGAAAACTGGAAGGATTTTATTGGCGAAAAAGAATTTGTATTGGCGCCAAGCACCGGCTCCGGCTATATTTTTGCACATTATATGGTCGATGCCACTTCAAAAGTGGAACAGTATGACTACGAAGGCAAACAGATCCGAAAAATTGAATTACCGGGAATTGGTACAGCTGACGGATTCTCAGCAAAAAAAGAGGAAAAGGACATATATTATTCTTATACCAATTACAACACGCCGCGTTCCATTTACAAGCTGAACCCTGCTGAAGGAAAATCAGAAATCTACTGGTCGCCAAAAATTGATTTCAAGGCAGGCGATTATGAGTCAAAACAGGTATTCTACAGTTCAAAAGACGGCACTAAAATACCGATGATTATCACTTACAAAAAAGGCATTAAACTGGACGGTAAGAATCCGACTATTCTCTATGCATATGGCGGATTCAATGTGAGCCTCACTCCTGCTTTCAGTACTCCCAATGCAGTATGGCTGGAAATGGGCGGTATTTATGCCGTGGCCAATCTGCGCGGTGGTGGAGAATACGGCAAAAAATGGCATGATGCAGGTACTCAAATGAAAAAACAGAATGTTTTTGACGATTTTATTGCTGCTGCAGAATACCTGATCAAAGAAAAATATACAAGCTCTGATTTCCTGGCTATTAATGGCGGTTCAAACGGTGGTCTGCTTGTAGGAGCCACCATGACTCAACGACCGGAGCTAATGAAAGTCGCAATTCCGGAAGTAGGTGTTTTGGATATGCTGCGTTATCATACCTTCACCGCCGGTGCAGGTTGGGCTTATGATTACGGTACTGCCGAAGACAGCAAGGAAATGTTCGAATACCTGCTGAAATATTCTCCGGTGCACAATGCAAAATCTGGTGTAAAATACCCTGCAACACTTATTACTACAGGCGATCATGATGACCGCGTAGTTCCGGCGCATTCCTTCAAGTTTGCTGCAGCGCTGCAGGCTTCGGGATCTTCTGTAAATCCGCTCATGATTAGAATTGAAACCAATGCCGGACACGGTGCAGGCACTCCGGTTTCTAAAATTATTGAAGCAGAGGCAGATGTTTTTGCCTTTATTCTGTACAATTTTGGGATTAAGAAATTGAAATTATAATTTATTTAACTCAAACCCTTATAGTTTCTTTTTCATAGCCGGTTTAAATTATATTTTCTAAGAGGCGGACTTTTACAGTCCGCCTCTTTTTTTATAATTTACAACAATATCAATTTATAAAATATCATTTATCAGTCACATATACCATGTTAAAAAAATAGTTACAAAAACACAAAAAACAAAATAGATAATAAGCCTACAACCCTTATATATATTAAATTTCTTCAAGTAGCTTTAATATTATTAAATCAATAAAATTGCTTGAATGATAATATTTTTATGTCGCAAAAAGCATACATTTGGCGACGCATTTAAATATGCATTTTAAATTGGTTTAAATATTAAGCCTAAGTAAATTCATAAAAATATAAATATAAACATTAGTATTTTATGCAAAATTTAAAAAAGAAGATAATCATATATAAATTAATTGTTTTTTTTACATTTTTATTCTTTTGCAGCTTTAACATATCCGAATTAAAAGCTGCAAATTATTATTGGCGGGCTACTGCTGTAAATAATCTTTATACAAATGTTGGAAATTGGGAAACAAGTCCCGGTAGCACTATATCTCCTGCAGTAGCGCCTTCTGCAAATGACGACGTTTACTTTCCGATAACATCTAACTTTGTTAACATCAATTTTAATGGCGGATTCTGTTTTAATTTTAATCTGACAGCAGCTTCGGTTTTTACTTTTTCAGGGACAGGAAATATCAGTGGAGATCTGAATGCCAATGGCAATGTACGCTTTACCGGCATACTAAACCTAGTTGGAAGTAGCATTAAGAATATCAATCTCGATCCTAATCCATTAACTTCTACACAATTTTTCGGTTCAGTAAACTGCAATCAGGGCTCAATAATTTTAAAGCATAATTTCATCGCTTCAGGTTCTCTTGCTATCAATCACAGTCCGACAACTACTGCTTTTATCAGCAATGGATATGATATTAGATGTAGAGCCTTAAACATAGGAACTACATTCCCTATTGCTTCCACTTTTATCGATATTAACTTAGCAAACAGCTATGTAGAATGCAGTGGAAATTTGTCCTTCGCTAATTATTTTGTCACTAAAAATTATACAGCTACCCGCTTTGTCATAATGGGCAGTCAACTGTACATAATAGGCAATGCATCGAGCACTCCAATTTCATGTCAATCAATCAAATACGAAGGAAATAAAAACAATTTTTACCACGTAGGTACTCATGTTTTTAATGTAGATTCTTTAATTATCAACGCTATTAATGTAATTGAAGGTGACCAAAATGCCAATTGTACCTGGAATGTCAATCATTTGGTTTTTGAAAAACCAACTACAATTAATTATATAAATGCTAATTTATTATATAATTTGAATCAAATTATTGCCCCTCCTATCTGTGATGGTCAGGTAACATTCTTTGGACCTTGCAGGATTAATACTTTATCACCAATTACAGAAAATAAAATTGCTTTTAATGGGGTTATTTTCTCAGGTATAGGATACAGCAGTTCAATCTCCAATAATCTGGGAAACAATTCAGGTACAGGCATTAGTTGGGCTGCAGCAATTGCCGGACAAACCTTTCATTGGGTTGGCGGCGGCGGTAATTGGAATGATCCTACAAAATGGACTTTATTGGGCTCGGGTGCAGCCGCTCAATCTGCATTAGGCTGTTTACCTACAGCAAGGGACAGTGTTGTTTTTGATGCTAATTCATTTACTGCGGTTGGTCAAACCGTTAATACTACATTGGCAACAGCATTATGTAAAAGCATTTCTGTTACAGACCCAAATTTGGAAGGCCGATTCAATGGAACTGTCAATATATATGGAAACGCAGATTTTAGCGGTGCTAACGCTGTCAATTCTATTATTTTGTTGGGCGCAGGAAATCACACGCTTAATTCAGGCAATTCCCTGGTTTATTCCGCTAATATAATATTTAGGGGAGAAGGCACTTATACCTTATCAAGCAGGATGTTTACAGCTGGAGTTTGGGAACACTACAGCGGTAGATTTATATCTGACGGACAATTGATTAACGCCTTATCCTGGGTCTCAACAAGATTACATGTCAGTTATATTGCAAGAAATATTAATATTGAAAATTCTACAATTGATTTAAATGATTCTGGCGGTTCAATAACCGGATGGAGAGTTTTAAACTTTTCAAATACACAATTGACTGCTTTATTGACCAATAATTCAACAATTAGAATAAACGCTAATGTAAACGATGCACTCTTTTCTTCAAACGGAGCCCCCGTTTTGGCCAATCCCAGTTTTAATGATCTCAGATTCACTGCTAATGCAGGCACAGCTGTACTTTCAACACCTAGTAATTATATTTTTAATAATGTATATTTCAACAGCAATGCCTCTAACTCCGGCAGTACCTATACAGTTGATACCCTGCACTTAACAGCCGGCAAAATTTATTCGTTTACATCTAACGTAACTTACAATATCAACCATATTAATACCATTTCCAATATTTGTGATGAATTGGCCGTAGTAAGCTCATCTGCTGCAATTCAAGCTCGTTTTTTCAAAGCAGCACTGCCTTTTAGTGCAAATAATTTAATGATCAGCAATGTGAATGCAAACGGTGTTCAACTATCTGTATCAGAGGGTGTAGACGCCGGAAATTTAACAAATGTAACTATTACAGTAGCTTCTGTCAGAGAACTTTATTGGGTTGGAAATTCAGGAAATTGGAGTGATGGAGGACATTGGAGCATTGGCCTGTCCGGTGGAAATCCTGCTCTAACGAACCCTGGAGGCTGCATTCCACGACCTATTGACAATGTATATTTTGATGCGAATTCTTTTACTGTCAATGGGCGGACTGTGACATTAAACATTGACGGGAATTGCAAAAACATGACTTGGGACCTCAACGCAACGGGCTTTGCTCCGACCTTTACCGGTCTTAACAGCATCAACCTTAATATTTACGGTTCACTGGAATTAAACAACGGAATGATTCACAGTCATAAGGGAACCACCTTTTTCAGAGGGACAGATACCCTGGCTTTAACTCAGACAATTAAAACAGATAATGTACTTTTTCAATCTCTATTAAATTTTATAGGTGGAGGCCGTTACGATTTTATCAGTCAGCATCTGCAAAGTGGAGGTACTAACGAAGCAGGTCTGATTAGGACATCGGGATATATTGTAACAAATGGACATACCTTAAGACTTTCAATTATGAATTTAGGTACCCCTGTTATCGACATGTCCAATTCCTATATTTCAATCTATGGAGCCTTTGGCGGCGGTGCCTGTTATTATGCTAGAAATCATTCACCTAAATTTAATGCTCAGGGAAGTACCATTCATACTGTTGGTCCTGGTTTTGTGGCACTTCGTTATGATGGCATGTATGACACTGTAAAGTATCACAATGTCATCTTAAACAACAATGGGTACATACAAGGTACATTCAGCCCAACCGTTCCGGTTCAATTTAACAAAATAGAATTCAGAACTGCAACATCAAACATGGATGGTCTGATTACAATAATATCAGATACTTTAATTTATCGTCAGTCATCCGTAAATGTTATTGGTTCAGGTAAGAAGGTCATTGTCAATGAAACACTTATTGCTAACGGAACTCCCTGTATTCCAATTCAAATCAATTCAAGCACATCGGGTTCTCCGGCTACTTTAGGCTCCAATGCCTGCAATTTTGATATTCAGTTTGGAAGTCTGAGAGACCTTAATGCTAATATATCAACAGGATGTACAGCTGCTGATTATAGAGTTGTAGGTAGCAATGCTGGGGGCAGCAGCAATTGGACCTTTACAAATATTGCAGATTTAACACAATTGGGTCCCGATACAACTATATACTGTACAAATAGTCCTTTAGAGATCAAAACTACAGGATTTGGCATTGCCTCATCCTATGTTTGGAGTAATGGTGCAACTACTGCCTCTCTTAACGTCAGCACGAGCGGAACTCATGTAGTAACCGTGACTTACGCAGCTGGCTGCATAGCAAAGGATACGCTTTCCGTGACCTATATTGATAGCTCTACAGCTCCTAGCATCGCTTTAGTTCCCGGGGTTATTTGCCCTAATTCAAATGTCACACTCAATGCTTCGGGCGGAACAATTGGCAGCGGATCACAGATTAAATGGTATTCGGGGCCAAACGGATCAGGTAGCTTATTGGGTATTGGAAACAGCATTGTTATTGCCCCCAACAGTAATATGACAGTCTATACCCGCCGTGAAGGAACCTGCAATCTGACTGTTGATGATTCAACCACTGTAAATACAAAATACTATGTTTACGCTGCAGATGGAGCTACTTCAAATACTTATTGTACCGACAATTCGGGTTGGCATCATTTCTATATTGGCGATGAAATCATCTACTCTGTTCTGGGAGATTTAAGTGCTGTGCCGGCCGGATTTCCGATTGCTACAATCTATGACAATGGTGCATATTATCAAAGCAATAGCGGACCAAACAATTCAGGTTTCTGTGTAAATGGCTTGTTTCCCGGCGAAGAACGTTTCGAAATGGAACGCAGTTGGGATCTGAATTTGGGCGCTGGCACGCCAATTGGAAGCTATCAGGTTCGATTCTACTATGAACCTGCTGAAAGAACAGCAATTGAAAATGCCGCAATTGCCTGGATGTCGTCTTATCCTGCATGCGGTTACACATATAAATATGC
This sequence comes from Saprospira sp., assembly GCA_044349855.1. GTDB lineage: Bacteria > Bacteroidota > Bacteroidia > Chitinophagales > Saprospiraceae > Saprospira. The sequence continues at coordinate 5,412 of JBIKQC010000011.1, read as the reverse complement.
TACACCACTGGGTTTTTATTGGTTTAAAAACAGTGGTGCTCCTTATTCAGCTCCGCAGTGGGATAATACACATTACAGCGCAAATATTGGTACAACTTTCAATTCTGTAAATTATGCACAATGGGCTGCAGTTCCCGGTTTTTCCGGTGGCTCGGGTGCGGTTATATTAGTTCCGACAGCATTGCTTTCTGTTGATTGGCAGCACTTTACTGGCTTCACATTTGGCAAAATAAACAAATTGGAATGGGCTACAGGCTCTGAAGAAAACACAGCAAAATTTGAAGTTCAGCGTAGCAAAGACGGCGCAAACTTTGAAACAATCGGAATTGTAACTGCCGCAGGCAATAGTCAAGAAACAAACACGTATCATTTCGATGATAACAATCCTATTGTTGGTCAGAATTATTACAGGCTGCGTCTGATAAACAGTGATCAAAGTTCAGAATTATCCGATTTGGTTGTCCTGAACATTGAAGCGGACGGAAAAGGTTATAATTTCTATCCTAACCCTGCAAAAGATGAGCTATTCTATCAGTTCAGCACAGAAAGGGCTGAAGATATTCAGATTGAACTACTCAATGTTTTGGGTGCTGTAATAAGTACAAAAGTTATTACATCAAATACTGGTCTCAATGCTATTAGTACTGATATGAGCAATTTAGAACCGGGTAATTATCTGATTCGTGTTAAGCATGTTGAAACGGGAGTATCTCACAGCTCAAAAATTGTAAAGGATTAAATAAAAGCGATACATTTTTCAAAGCGGTTTGCAGACAATTCTGTGAACCGCTTTTTTAATCAATCAACTTGTGAAAAAATGTTAAAATATAAAATTATAAAGCTTAGCTATTTTGTATATTTACTATTCTAACATGAAGCATCTCTTTTTTTGAGTTATTATGTAACTTCTAAATTATTTCAATGATTGCTTACATTCAAACCGATAAACAGGGAGAAATTTTCAACGTAAACGCTTTTGTAGCCTATAAAGGCTTTGAGTTTTTAGGCTGGGAAATCAAAAAATACTATCGCGCCGAGGAAGTAGCAGAACTTAATCCCGAACACCTGTTCGTAGGCGGAGTGGGTAATGTGCGCAAGCGTTTGGAATTGTTGGGCATAACAAATACCGAGGAATTGGATTATCCTTTGGAACTGCGAAAATACCTTGGCAGAGCGGTTTGGAAATCAACACTCGAAGCATTAATTCAAACACCGGAAAAATGGGGCATTTTTGTAAAACCCAAGGATTTGACCAAACAATTTACCGGCAAAATGATTCGGGAACATAAGGATTTTATAGGGCTGAGCAGCAGCGATTTTGAAACGCCGATTTGGTGCTCAGAACCTGTAAATTTTATTGCCGAATGGCGCTGTTTTATCCGCTATGGTCAAATTTTGGACATCAGGCCTTATAGCGGGGCCTGGAATGCAAAATTAGAATTGTCCGTTATTCAAAACGCAGTCAATGACTTTATTTCGGCACCTGCCGCCTATTCCTTGGATTTTGGTGTAGATGAAAAGGGCGCAATGAAACTGGTAGAAGTAAATGATGGCTATTCTTTGGGCACTTATGGTATTGCGCATTACGATTACGCAAAATTTTTATTGGCAAGATGGTCTGAAATGACAGGGACAGCTGATTATTTAAAATAAGTTCCTTCTATTTTATCAATTTTAAAAAAAGCTTTCAAAAATGTTGCTGTGCTTGTTTCTCTACCTAAAGAAGATGCAACAAAACTCCTCCAAAAAACAACAAAATAATTACTTAAAATGGGAATTTACGGACATCGATTTTATTTCAAGGAGGGACTTCCAAAGGTTCAGGATATCAAAGACAAGTTTTTTGAAATAACGGGTTTGCGTTTAAACTTTGAGGCATATTTGCACTTGGATAAATTAATATCAGATCAAGATGACATTATCGATGATTTGACTACAATTGATAACTCCAGAGGTTTTCTGCAAATAAATCCACCCTATTTTTCTTGTGCCGATTTTAGTTCTATTTCCCTTGGCGATTTCATAGAAAAGAACTCATTTCATATTGAATGTGGCATCAGGGCAGAAAGCATGTATTTTTGGAATGCCTTAATTAAATCTATTTTAGAAATTGGAGGACATACATTCAAATACCACTATTACCCGTACGAAAAGGACCTTGTTGTAGATAACTATTTAGAGCCATATCATCCATACGAAAGGGAATGGAAAAGAATTAAGAAATGGGGAGAGATGAGTGAGTTTGAAAAGGCGGCTTTTAAAGGTAAATATGCTTAAATTATGAATTTTAATAATAAAATTAAGAAATACGTAATCAACAGCCTAATTCGTGAATCAGATGATGAGGCATGGGAATTTTTGAAAACCTTAAATCCCAATTGCGATGATTTAGATCATATCATCACAAAAACGAAAAAGTATCAGGAGGAAGCCTGGGAATTGTACAAAAAACAATCTCCAAAGAAAGAAGATTTGATATATTTGATAAAATGCTCTGATAAAAGTAAGGAAGCCTTAGCTTATCTATTGCAGCATTTCGCACTCGACAATAAAGACCTGAAATCAATACTTGAATCAACAAAAAATGATGCAGTTGCTAAATTGTTACTCAAACAAAATCCAAGTAATGAAGAGCTTGAAAGCATCATGCGTTATTCTAATTTAAAGGATGAGGCAGCCAAAGAACTCTTAAAACGCTCGCCCGATAACGATGAGTTGTATAGTATAATTGAATATTCTAATTTAAAACAGGAGGCTTGGAAAAAATTGCTGCAACAATCACCCAGCAATGAGGAATTGATTTGCATGATTCAACATACTGATTTACATGACATTGCATGGGAATATTTATTAACACAAAACCCAACAAACGAGGAATTGATGGATTTTGTAATAAACTATGCCGACACAGGAAGGAAGCAGAAAGAGGCAGCCCAATTGTTATTGGAAAAAACACTCAGTATGGAGGAATTGGTAGACCTCATCCGAAGTAATCAATTTGCCGATGAGGCTTGGGAAAGATTGAAGGCGCAATCACCAGATTATGATGATTTATTCTATCTCATCTGGAGAGGAACGGTAAAAACGAATGAAGCGGCTGAGTACTGTTTGAATTTGAATCCCGATAAAGAATTTCTTTGGGAGATATTTGAGTATAGCGATAAAAAAGATGAGGCTGCTTTGCAACTCATTCAAATGCCTTTGGAATTGAATGAGCTAGCCAACATTGTGCTAAAGTCAAGCATAGCGCCTGTGCTGGATTTATTAAGCGAAAGGGTACAATTTGACCGAACTAAGGTCAATGAAAATGAACTAATTAAAGAAATTGCAGCAAAAATTTTAAATAATCCGGCTTTATTAAATGTCAAGCATTGGCACGAGGGTGAAACTCATTGTTTGGGTGGGTGGGCAATTGCACTGAATGAAGATGCGCAAAAAATCGAAAAACAATACGGCTCGGAAATTGCAGCAAGCCTGTTGCTTCCCAGTTATACAAACTTGTTTTTTGTCGATAAAGAAATGGTTTTAAATGAGTTAAAAAAAGTTGGTTTTTAAAATACAATCAGTCGTCCAGGAAAATTCATAAAAGACCATATCTGAGTATTATCATAAAATAGTGTTCCAAAAGGAACGAGAATAATACTAAATCATCAGTTTTCATTGGCATTTCCTACTTTAAAATAATAGTGAAAAATATACAAAATATTTGCAATCAAATCCCCAACTTATTCACCCTATCAAAAACAACAATACTGCCTGCTACCGCCACATTCAGCGAGCGTTCTCCCGGCAGTACAATCAAATCCTGACATTTATCTTTTATTATTTTAGGAATACCGTTATCTTCAGAACCCAGCAGATAGACAGCCCTATCGGGATGCACATACTCTTTAATTGGAATAGCGCGTTGATCCATCTCCACTCCCACCAGTTTACAGCTGTAAGGCACTGTTTCCAAAAATGCCTCCGTCGATTCATATTGAAACAATGGAATTTTTGACCAGACTTTGAGTACATCGCAACTTTTCTTGTTGTACTTTGCTTCAATGACAAAGATAAAACTGGCCCCATAAATATAGGCTGTCCGCCAGAGTGTGCCAATATTTTCTGCTGTCTTGGGCCGGTAAATACCGATGCCAAAATAACGCTGTTCGGCGGGATCTAATGTTCTGCTCATGTTTATGATTTGACCGTCAAGATACAAAATCCTCAAAAAATAGTGCTCAAAAACCTTATCTTTGCAGTGAATTACATTCAATTTATAGTGCCGACCCGGTTCTGCACTCAAATATTCAAATTTATCCCGTGCAACCATTAGCAGAACGCATGCGCCCCAAAACCCTGGCCGAATATGTGGGGCAAAAACATCTGGTCGGTGAAAAAGGTGCTTTGCGCAACGCTTTGCGTACCGGACATATACCTTCAATCATACTTTGGGGACCTCCCGGTGTTGGAAAAACAACCTTGGCCAATCTTCTGGCCAATGAGCTGAACAGGCCATTTTATACCCTTTCTGCCATCAGCTCGGGTGTTAAAGATGTGCGGGATACTATTGATAAAGCAAAAAGACAGCAGTTTTTTAACACGCCTTCCCCTATTCTTTTTATAGACGAGATTCACCGATTCAGCAAATCGCAGCAGGATTCGCTTTTGGCGGCAGTAGAACAGGGTGTGGTTATTCTAATTGGCGCTACAACCGAAAATCCTTCTTTCGAAGTCATCGGGGCCTTGCTCTCCCGTTGTCAGGTCTATGTACTGGAACCGCTTGGGCGGGAGGAAATGATGGATTTAGTTCATCATGCAATGAAAAATGACGAAATTTTAAAAACTCGTAAAATACAAATTGAAGAAGAGGAAGCTATGCTTCGCTATGCCGGCGGAGATGCACGCAAGCTGCTGAATATTCTGGAGCTGATGGTGGGCATTACACCCGAAGAAGAGACTGTTATCATCACCGATGAAGGTGTAAAAAATGCCCTGCAGTCAAATATTGCAGCCTATGACAAAGGCGGAGAACTTCACTATGACATCATTTCAGCCTTTATAAAGTCTATCCGCGGCAGCGATCCGAATGCTGCAGTTTATTGGCTGGCCCGCATGATAGAGGGCGGTGAAGATCTCAATTTTATTGCCCGAAGACTGCTGATTTTGGCTGCTGAGGATATTGGCCTTGCCAATCCCAATGCACTGCTTATTGCCAATCAGTGTTTCGATGCTGTAGAGCGAATCGGATATCCGGAATCAAGAATCATTCTGTCTCAGGCAGTGATTTATCTGGCCTGTTCTGCCAAAAGCAATTCAGCTTATATGGCCATCAATGAGGCTATCGATTTTGTCAAAAAAACGGGCAATCAGCCTGTACCATTGCATTTGCGCAATGCGCCTACTGCTCTGGCCAAAAGTCTGGGCTAT
>JBIKQC010000287.1:0-6493 GCA_044349855.1 Saprospira sp. | reverse complement strand
CTATAAGTCTCTAAATCTTACAATTATGAAAGCATATATTTTTCCTGGTCAGGGTGCTCAATTTCAGGGTATGGGCAAAGAACTTTATGACAGTTCAGAAATCGCCAAAGGACTTTTTCATCAGGCAAATGACATTTTGGGCTTTGACATTTCCAAAGTAATGTTCGAAGGCACTGAGGAAGATCTCCGTCAGACCAAAATAACACAACCTGCAGTATTTTTGCATTCCATCATCACTTATCTCAGCAAAGAAATTGAGGAAAAACCGGCTGCCACAGCAGGTCATTCATTGGGTGAGTTTACCGCATTGGTCGCTGCAGGTGCCATGAAATTTGAAGATGGCCTTCAGCTTGTTTACAAAAGAGCTATGGCGATGCAGGCTGCCTGTGAAAAAACAGAAGGCACTATGGCCGCCATTATGATCAATGATAACAGCATTGTGGAAGAGATTTGCTCAGGCATTGCCCAGCATATTGTTGTTGCTGCCAATTATAACAATCCGGGGCAATTGGTCATTTCGGGCAGCTTAGAAGGCGTAGCCGAAGCTTCAAGACAACTTACTGAAAAGGGTGCAAAAGCAATTCCGCTCAGCGTTGGCGGTGCGTTCCACTCTCCACTGATGATGAGTGCACAGGAGGAACTGCAGAAAGCCATTGAAAATACAATAATTTCTACTCCTTTTTGCCCTGTTTACCAAAACATAAATGCTCAACCTGTTACAGATGTGTCCGTAATTAAAACCAATCTTATCAATCAGCTGACAGGTCCGGTGCGTTGGCAGCAGATTATTGAAAATATGTTGGCTAACGGCATCAATCATTTTGTAGAAGTTGGCGGCAAAGGCAGAATTCTATTGGGAATGGTCAGAAAAATTAGCAGAGAAGCTCAAATGGATATGCTTGTTTAGTTTTCATATCATGTAATAATTCCTTCCCAATTTAAAAATCCGCTGCACATTACTGAACAGCGGATTTTTTAATATTATTTAAAGTTTTAATTCTCGCTTTGCAATAAACCTTTAAAGAAAGCAATAAATTCGTCGATTGTCATTGCACCTTTATCTCCATTCTCTACACCCTGCATTCGAACTGAAACCTGACCGTTTTCGGCCTCTTTCTCTCCAACAATAAGCATCATTGGTGTGCGTTTCATCTCAGTATCGCGTATTTTGCGGCCGAGGGTCTCATTGCGATCATCAACAAAACCACGAATATCGTGCATTTCAAGAGTATTTTTTATATTATTTGCAAATTCTGAAAAACGGTCAGAAACAGGAAGAATAGCATATTGTTCAGGAGTAAGCCAAAGTGGGAATTTACCGGCAGTGTGCTCAATCAATACTGAAATAAAGCGTTCCATAGAACCGAATGGTGCACGGTGAATCATCACAGGACGGTGTTTTTGATTATCAGCACCTGTATACTCTAGTTGGAAACGTTCAGGTAAATTATAATCTACTTGAATTGTTCCTAACTGCCATGAACGGCCAAGTGCATCTTTCACCATAAAGTCCAATTTAGGACCATAAAAAGCCGCTTCACCAAAAGCTGTTACCGTTTCCAAACCGCTTTCCTGAGTGGCCTCAATGATAGCGGATTCTGCTGCAATCCAGTTTTCTTCAGATCCGATATATTTGCCGGGATTGTTTGGATCGCGCAATGAAATCTGAGCGGTAAAGTCATTGAAACCCATTTTGCGGAAAACCAACATTGTGAGGTCCAAAACATTTAAGAATTCTGCTTTAATCTGCTCGGGAGCACAGTAAATATGGGCATCATCCTGTGTAAAACAACGAACACGGGAAAGACCGTGCAGCTCACCGTGCTGTTCATAGCGGTAAACCGTTCCAAATTCGGCTATACGAAGCGGCAATTCCTTGTATGAATGAGGTTTATGTGCAAAAATTTCACAGTGGTGAGGACAGTTCATCGGTTTCAGCATAAATTCTTCCCCTTCACGTGGAGTGCCGATTGGCTGGAAGCTGTCTTTGCCATATTTTTCGTAATGACCGGAGGTAATGTATAAGTTTTTATGACCTATATGAGGTGTTACCACCAACTGATAGCCTCGTTTAACCTGTTCTTTTGAAAGAAATTCCTGAAGGCGGTTGCGCAATGCTGCACCTTTTGGCAACCAAATCGGCAGACCCATGCCTACCTTTTCGGAGAACATGAATAGTTCCAATTCTGCACCTAATTTGCGGTGGTCGCGTTTTTTAGCTTCTTCCAACATGTGCAGATAATCAGTGAGTTCCTTCGCTTTAGGAAAGGTGATACCGTAAATACGGGTCAATGTCTGACGTTTTTCATCACCACGCCAGTAAGCACCGGCAACATTTAGCAATTTTACAGCTTTTACAAAACCGGTATTTGGAATATGCGGCCCACGACATAGGTCAGTAAAATTACCCTGCTCATAAAACGTGATAGTTCCATCTTCAAGATCATTCAACAATTCAAGTTTATATTCATCGCCTTTATCGGTAAAGTAAGCTACAGCTTCTGCTTTGCTGACTTCTTTTCGCAAATAGTCATTTTTTTGACGGGCAAGATCCAGCATTTTATTTTCAATAGCTTCAAGGTCAGTAAGACTAAGCGTTTTACCGCCCCCGAGGTCTACATCGTAGTAGAAACCATTATCGATAGGAGGTCCGATACCAAATTTAATACCCGGATAGAGGTTTTCGAGTGCTTCAGCCAAAAGGTGTGCACTAGAATGCCAAAATGCATACTTCCCACCTTTGTCATTGAATGTCAGGAGTTTTACATTTGCATCATGGCTGATAGCGCGGGTTGCATCCCAAATTTCACCGTTGACTTCGGCTGCCAATACATTGCGGGCAAGGCCTTCGCTGATGGACATGGCTATGTCGAAGCCTGATACTCCCGATTCATACTTACGAACGCTGCCATCGGGAAGTGTGATGTTGATCATGTGATTTTAGTTAAATAGTGAAATAATGTTATTGCAAGTGTATTAGCAATTAGCATACACTCTTAAATGTCAATTGATTACAAACTCAAAAAAATATTGTGCTGCTAATTTACAATGATGAGCGGAGAAAAACTAAAAAAAGTGGATTTTTTGGTCGATTCAATTTATATTTGTAATTCATCATCTATTAAAAACTAAAAAAATATGAAAGCTGTTAAGTTCTCCATTTTTATACTTTGCTTTTTATTTGTTCATAACAAACTCCTTTCTGCTCAATCCTACAAACTGTCAAACGAACTGGAAATCTATTCATTTGAAACTTCTAAGGGCAAAAAATTGAGCATCTGCAAGGATAAAAACGATAAATATTTGGTTTACAGATTCGGAACAAAATCAAAAGTTGAACTTCAGTATCCCGCTGTTTTAAATGAAGAAAGTTGGGGCAAATTCAGCTACAGTTTTTATTACCGTGGCGGTGGTAAAGAAAATGCAGCTATGGACATCAATTCACTGACTTTTGTAAACGGCGGTTTCAAATATTCAGTGTATGACGACTACAGTGCGGAAACAGACGAAACAACTGTTGGGATAACGGTTACTCAACTGTACAATAAAAAAGAAACCAACATTAAAGCTGTTCTAAAAACAAAAAAAGGCTCTCTGAGTGAATTTAGAGAAAATGATTTGGTTAAGAAGGAGGAATAATAAGCGTCATTGCAAAACATATTTTTTTTACTTAAGAGTCTTGAAGCACAAAAAAACACGTATCTTCATCTATCTTTAAACTTTCTCAATTTATTAAAAATAACGATAATGAAAATATCTCTCACACTGCTTTTTTTGTTCTTAATGACAGGTCACCGCATATTTGCTCAATCTGAAACTCAGGTTAAAGGCAAACTCAGTCATAAAGACAGTTCTGACCTGAGTATTCTGCAAATTCTGCCTGATGAATTTCCGAATATAAATGTAGTTTTTAAGGCAGAGACACGCAAAGGGGAAGCGCATTGGAACCTTAAGAAAGAGGATATGATTGTAATGGAAAATGCAAAAGCAGCAAAAGTGATTTCCTTGCAACCTATTTCACAAAAAAGACCCATCTTCGTTTCCATGGTAGTTGATCATTCGTTATCAATGGCTGAGGATTATACTCAGCTATACGACATAGATGGGCAACCCTTGTACACAATCAACTATCAAACTAATGAAATAGACTATCCGAGCGGTTATGTCCGACCAATAGTAGCTGCTAAATCAGCAGGAAAAAACTTTATTAACAGTTTTAATTTTGATAAAGATAAAATTAGTCTAATTGGCTTTTCATCAAAGGTTGATCCTATCGTTGCATTCAGCAGCAATAAAAATGAACTCAATGAAAAACTTGACAAAATGAGACCCGACGGCACGACTGCACTTTATGATGCCATGATTGCAGGTTTGGAACAGCTTAAAGGTTTGGACGGAATGCCTGTTTTGGTTGCAATGACCGACGGTATGGACAACAGTTCAAAAAATTCTTGGAGAAAAGTAATTGAACTTGGAGAAAAATATGACATTCCTGTTTATATCATTGGGCTCGGTTCTGTTGAAGAATCAATACTTCGCGAAATTGCCAAACAGACAAAAGGCCAATTCTTCCTCGCTAAAAATTCAAATTCCCTAAACGATATTTATACTCAAATCAGCAAAAAAGTTCAGGCTTTTTACGAATTGGTTTACTATTCACCAAATTGGGCTTCAGGAGATACAACACGTATAATTGAACTGAGTTTTGAAGCAGACGGTATTCATCTTTTTACCATTCCTGACACCTTCAATCTTCCAAAAGAAGTCATTGCTTATATCCAAAAAAAGGAGAAGGAAAGAACTTATATGCTCTACGGCGGCATTGCCGCTACTGCCACTGTAATTGGAGCTGTTACCTTGTTCTTTATTTTTAGACGGCGTAAAAGAGAGGAAGAACCCGAAGATATATTCAGCATCAGCAATATTTTTCCAAATCCCAGCAGCGGAATTCTCAATTTGGAAATCAAATGGCCTGAAACGTTAAATGAACTTCAAATCAGTATTGTCGGATTAAATGGATCTGCAATAAAAACGATTGTTTTATCAAAATCAGATGATCAGCTCGATCTTAGTGAATTGATAGACGGCCAATATGCACTTTCTGCTACGGATGGAAAAAACATTGAGACATTACCTTTCATTATTAAAAAATAAAAAACCATAAAAAAAAGTCCCTATACTGCTAATAAGTGTAGGGACTTTTAATTTTCAGAAATTAGTGCAAAAAACTTAGAATTGAAATTTAAATTAGCCTCAAATTCATTTCATGGAGCTTCGTTTCGCTGCGCGGAGCTCACTCCGTTCGGTTGTCAAATCTCCATCTTTTTTAAAATCAAATCATCTTCCCTTTCATAGCCTCAGAAATTGTCTTATCCATGGCTCTTTCGGCCAATGGTCTTGCATATTCATTCAAAGCCTCCATGCAGCTGTGAATGAGGTCTTTATCTTCACCGTCTATTGCTTCCTGAAGACCTTTAGCCTGAGCCAAAACCCCTTCCACCTCTTCTTTACTGAAAATTTCGACATTCTGTTTCAGAAATTTCTCAGTAGCCTGCAATACCTGTCCGGCCTCAGTTCTGGCCTCAATAAGGGCGCGAATTTTCATATCTGTTTTGGCATTCTGAATCGATTCCAGGAGCATTTTCCCCATTTCCTCTTCGGGAATGCCATAAGGTGAGCGCATTTCCACGGTCTGCTCTACACCCGAGCGCAATTCTTTGGCCCTAACTTTCAAAATACCGTCTGCATTGAGCAAAAAATGAATTTCAATTTTTGGTAAGCCGGCTGGCATAGGAGGAATACCCGTCAGCACAAATTCCCCAAGTTTGCGGTTATCGGCCACCAGGTCACGTTCACCCTGATAGGCCGCTACTTTCAGTTTTATCTGTCCGTCAACAGAAGTGGTATACTGTCTTCCGGCTTTGATGGGAATTTTTGAATTGCGCGGAATAATGACATCCATGAGTCCGCCTACAGTTTCAATACCCAATGAAAGCGGAGTTACATCCAACAAAAGAATATCTTTTTGATTTCCGGCCAAAATATCGGCCTGAACTGCCGCACCAAGTGCTACGACCTCATCTGGATTGATACTGTCATCAACCGCGCGGCCAAAAAATTTGGCTACCGATTCTTTTACCAGAGGAATTCGAGTGGATCCGCCTACCATCACCACTTCATCAATATCTTCCAAGGGAATGCGAGCGTCGCGCATTGCAGCTGCGCAACTGTCGAGTGTTCGCTGTACAAGAGGTTCGGCCAGTACATCAAACTCATTGCGGCTTAGTTTTAATGTATAATTATTTAACTTATCAGTGTAATCATCCTGAAAAGAGAGTGCTTTTTTAGCAGCTTCCGCACGCAGACGAAGGTCCTGAGCCAAAGCTCTGTTTTCCTGCAACAATTGAGGATCTATAACATTTTGAGTTATCCAATACTGCATGATGGCTCTGTCAAAATCATCTCCACCTAAGAAGGTATCACCATGAGTTGA
>JBIKQC010000286.1:0-6506 GCA_044349855.1 Saprospira sp. | reverse complement strand
ACTAATAGCTATCAATATTAGCATGGCAGTATATTGCCAGACAGCCAAGCCTAAAATTTGCTGTTGTCCCATTTGAGGAAGCAGAGCAAGCAGCATGTCACTGCCAAATGGAAAAACTTCCTTGTGAAGAAGAGGAATCTCCCGTGCTGTCTCATGAGAAAAATGCCACTTTGCCGTTTCCTTATTCCTTTCCAGATAAATTTCAGGAAAATCCTTGGCAAAAGGTGTATAGACATGTTTCTTACTGATGGAATCTTTAAAATCTATCGCCTCGGGCACCATGCTGAGCCGAAGTTTCAAGCCCTTGCCATCTAATATCTGTTTTAACTTGACCGCCAATTCTTTCCCCGCTTTTCCTTTTTTGTAAAAAACAGAGGCCGCCTTCCCCTCATTGTAATGATCGGGCTGTAGGTAATAAATATAGGTAAATACGGCATCATAAGGGCTTAGCAGATCACCGACAGGCTTACTGTCATCTTCCTGTGATCGTAGATTGACAATGCCCAAAAGCATAAAGAATAAAACAGCAAAGAGCTTTTTTATTTTTAGGGTTTCAACAGACATAGTTTTGGTTTTTTTGACAATCTTCCCTGCAAATATATGATATTTGAACAATAACCTCAAGCCGCAAAATAAAATCCAATGCATTCCAAGAATATTTTTATAACTTTATGTTTCTGATCTAACCTTATCATTGATTTTTTTTAAAAATCACCAGCCAGGTTATGCAAATATTTATCATGTTTTAAATTCCCGTAAAATTTCTTAATTAACTTATGTTCAACCTATTCGGAAAAAAGAAGAAAGATATTGGGCCAAAACCAATTTACACTGCAGATAATCCTTTGTTTAAACGCTTTCCGCTGCAGGAGGCTGAACTGAGTACTATTAGAGTTTCAGTTGAGAAAAAAATGGCTGAAATTTTGGATACTGAAGCTGCTGCCGAGCTGCTTACCTCTATGACTGAGCTTCCCTCTGTCCCTGTAAATTTGAAAAGATTGCAATTTGAAAGCTTCGGTTGGAAAAAAGTAGAATCAGAACAGCGTTTCGATGCCTACGTCTGTGAAAAAACAGGCAATTATCTGTTGGCCTCTCAGGATCGGCCTAACGGAAGCCTGAAGGATATGAACATTAAAGTCGAATTTCCTATGTACCGTGATTGGCTGAGAGACCAAATGGCACATAACGGCGGAGGACTTATTTTCTGCGAAACCTTCAAACACAAAGGAGTAAGCGGCTATGAGGCTATTGCCAAACTACCTAAACCTGAAGGTGAAAATGGAACTGATTATTATTATTTTCTTAATATCCACAATTTTGAGGACGACCGCATTGAACAGCTGCGCCTGACTGTGAAAGAATTGGGCGGAGCAGGTGTGCGCGAAACGCTGCTCAAAGAACCTCTGACCGAACTGCTTGATAATGATCCCGATAAATTTATAAATTATTTTCGACTCGATCCATATAATCCAACTTACAACGAGGGCAATGTACACAGTGCTGCCGAAATGGAAGTTTTTGATCAACTGTTTCCGATTCATCCCCTATCTGTCCTGCGTATGCATTTGCGACCAAGATTGCTTGATTCGCTCATTCATCTGGAAATGTTGCCTGAAGGCACTAAGGATGATGATGATATAGAGGTTGAGTATGAGGAATTGTAAATAAAGAGATAGAATAGCATTTTTGCCCGGGTCAACCCGGGCTTTTTTCATTGAAAAAAATTTTACATTAACTGCTTAATTATAAATTGAACTACCATTCATAATATTTCAATGATTTTTGCTGTTCTCTATTAAGTTCCTAAAATGAGCTTGTTTTTGCATTTTCAATAGGGGCGAACCATTAAACTTACATCAGTATTTCATTGTAAAGATATTCATTTTTTTGAATGTACATTAAGTTATTTTTAGTCCTAATATTCGAAACCCTGCTTCTTTTATCTCGCTGCGCGGTCACTTTGTGGTCCTGAGGTTCATTGTTTATCTTTCTAGAGTTCTCCCGTCTTTGGGACAAGATCAGTTCGCTGCGCGGTCCTTCTGTCATCTTTTATCTTTATCTTTTATCTTTCATGTATGTATAACATCGGAACCAGCAAAATAGACATTACCATCTTCAAAGAAAACTGCGGCATGCTAGGCTACGGCAGGCATTTTCACTACATGCGCGGCGTAGAAACTGCACAGTATGCACGTGCTTTTGTCTTTGAAAAAAATGGCAAAAAAGCAGTATTTTTAGTTGTAGAATATTGTTTTACAACAATCTATCTCAAACATGGTATTATTGAAATGCTTCAGACCCAATACCCGGAATTGGGCTATTCCGATGCCAATGTGATGATCACGGCTCAACATACACACAGTACTGCAGGGGGGTATAATCAGCACCTGATTTACAATATGACAATTCCCGGATTTCAACAGGATATTTACGATCATTATCGCAACGGAATTGTAAAGGCAATTGTGGAGGCTGATAACAATCTGCAGGCTGCCAAAATATCCTATCATACCGGAGAATTTGATAAAGATGCAGAAGTGGCCTTCAATCGATCCCTGATTTCTTATAATCAGAATCCTGAAGTAAAAGAAAAACTGAGCTATAAGAAAAGACATCTTGCCGCAGATCGTGTTATGAAACTGCTTCGTTTCAACCGTCCCGACGGACAGCCACTTGGCACACTGAACTGGTTTGGGGTGCATACAACCTCGGTCTCAAATCGCGGAGATAAAGTCTGTTATGACAACAAAGGTTATGCCGCTGAATTCTTTGAAGAATGGTTAAAAGAAGAATATGGGCCCGATTCCAAAATAAGAGCCGGTTTTGTACAGGATGCGACGGGTGACATCAGCCCCAACTTTATTTGGAATCCCAGATTGAGGGAATATCGCGGCAAATACAAAGATGATTATGAAGGAGCAGCCTACAATGGCCGTTTGCAGTTCAATAAAGCCAAAGAAATATTCGAAGAATCGGCAAAACAGGGCACTGAAATTAAAGGTGAAATAGATTATATTCTTGCCTATTATGATTTGACTTCGATGGAAATCACCGAAGATTACACCGGAGGATTACCGCATCAGACTACAGGACCGGCCTGCTTCGGTATGGCATTTTTGGAAGGAACTACCGACGGACAGGGTGCTTCAAAAACTTTGGGCGCCATAGGAAAAGCATTTTTTCATTCTGTAAAAGAAGTGGAAATATTGGCCGCAAGGCTTAGCAGAAATAAAAAAAGACAGGAGGAACTGTTGAATTATCACAATTCGCAGCGCCCGAAACCTGTAGTAATGAATCTTTCAAAAGGTATTGTTGCCTTATCCCGTAAACCTGAAAAACTTATCATACCTGGCTTTGCAGATCCATTAATTAAATACATTAAATATGTCAATAAGATAGGGCAGGCTGCCCGTAAACCTTGGGTGGAAGAAAAAATGCCTTTACAGATTTTCATCATCGGACAAATGGCTATCATCGGTATCCCTGCCGAAATAACAACAGTTGCAGCCCAAAGACTGCGCAAAACGATCCTTGAGGTTTTAAAAGAGCGCGGTGTTACTGAAATTCAGTTATCTCCTTATGCCAATGGCTATGCGGGTTATATCACAACTCCTGAAGAATATAAAATGCAGCGATATGAGGGCGGACATACACTTTTTGGCCGTTGGACATTGCCTGCTTTTCAGATCGGGTTTAAAGAATTGGCAATAGAAATGCTTAAAGCTCCCGATGAGCGCCGTTATTTAGGTGTGGAACCTGTTATTTTTCCTAAAGAAGATATTTGGTGCGGGTTTGAAGATCCTAAAATACGTGTTTATAAAAACAGTAAAGGATACTAGTGTTGTGTTATCTTTGATTTGACGTGAAAAACATTTCTATATTGCTATTTTTGCAATATATCATTTTACAGGCCTAATACAAACAGTAAAGCACAAATTACCTAGTCCACAAACAGCTCCTGAGGAGCGATATTTTTGTAGCAGCGAAAGCTGCGAAGGAAAAGAACCCTGTAGGGGTGACATTTTATTTATTAACCATTTTCTTAAAATGCCGCTCCTACGGAGCTCTATTCAATTTTTCGCCTGCGGCTACAAAAATTTCGCCCCAATGGGGCTGCAAACCGGGAAAATTATCAGTGAAAATCTGCAGGAACAAAATACGCAATAATACAATTAACACAACACTAGACTATTTCTATTCGATTATCTGTATATAGTATGTATACTAACGTTTATATACTTCAGTTATTTAAAAAGATTTTAAGACTATAGCTGCCAATTATTCTTCTGAGAATTGAGAAAAACTTAATGTGATGGATTCTAAATATGTTTATTACAAAGAAATTATAAAAAATGAGCGACTTCCGCTCGCCTATGTCGATTTGGATCTCTTTGATAACAATATTCAGGCAATACTTAAAAGATCAGGGCCAAAGAAAATTAGGATCGCCTCAAAATCCATAAGATCTGCAGCACTAATACGCAGGATATTGGACAGTAGCCCACAATTCCAGGGGATTATGTGCTATAGCGCCGAAGAGGCAGTCTGGCTCAGTGAACAGGGCTTCGACGATTTGCTTGTAGCCTACCCTACTTTGCAGCTGCAGGCTATTAAATCTGTCATTTCTGTGGTAAAAACAGGCAAAGAAATCTACCTGATGACTGATTCTGCCGAGCATCTTGGACATCTGCAAAAAATTGCAGAAGAAGAAAATGTGATACTTTCTATCTGTGTAGACCTCGACATGTCGAGCCGTTGGCCATTTCTTCATTTTGGCGTGCAGCGCTCGGGCATTTGGAATAAAGAAACACTTAAGGTCTATTTGGATAAACTGAAAAGCTGTCCCAATCTGCAGCTCGTAGCTGCAATGGGTTATGAGGCACAGATTGCAGGTGTGGGAGATCGTATTCCGGGAAAGAGAATTGTAAATAAGGTGGTAGCTAATTTTCAAAAACGCTCAAGAAAAGAAGTAGCTCAGCGCCGCAGGGAATTGGTAAAACAGCTTCAAAGAGAAGTAAGCACATTACGCATTGTCAATGGCGGGGGCACAGGCAGTTTAGAGTCAACTGCAGAAGAGCCTTGGGTAACAGAACTCGCTGCCGGTTCCGGCTTCTATGCTCCTGCGCTTTTCGATACTTACAGCCATTTCAGGCATCTGCCTGCTGTTGCATATGCTGTGGAAGTCGTGAGGATGCCGCAGCAAAACATCTATACCTGTTTGGGCGGAGGTTATGTGGCATCGGGCGGCATCGGCAAAGAAAAAGCACCCAAACCCTATCTGCCAATGTCTATGGATCTAACGCCCAATGAAATGGCCGGTGAAGTACAAACGCCCATTCAATATAAAGGTTATTTAAAATTGGGCGATCCCGTCTTTTTCCGCCACAGTAAAGCAGGTGAATTATGCGAGCATTTTAATGAGCTTATTTTGATAAAGAATGGAGAAATAAGTGGTAAAGTAAAGACTTATAGGGGTGAGGGGAAGTGTTTTCTTTAGATTGTGAGATGTGAGATGTGAGATGTGAGATATGAGATGTGAGATATGAGATGTGAGATGTGAGATGTGAGATTATTTTTAGATTATTTTTAGATTATTTTTAGATTATTTTTAGATTATTTTTAGATTATTTTTAGATTATTTTTAGATTATTTTTAGATTATTTTTAGATTATTTTTAGATTATTTTTGATAAACGTATAAAATTTAGATTACAGCTTTTTAAACTTATACAATTAGTGAAAAAGTGCAAATTTGTATGGTCATGCTATTTATCTCAAACCTCAAGTATTTTATCTCAAGTCTGATATTTTAAATCTTTTTAATTGTCTCTAATCTGATATCTCACATCTAACAATATGCACGATTTCAAGAAAATGAAAGTCTGGCAAAAATCCAGAGTTTTAGCTAAAACTATTTATCTTTCCACTGCAAATTTTCCAAAAGAAGAACTTTTTGGATTAACTTCGCAAATAAGAAGATCAGCTGTTTCAATCGTCTCAAATATTGCTGAAGGTGCCGGAAGAAATTCAGACGGTGAGTTCGCTAATTTTCTAGGAATAGCTAATGGTTCATCCTACGAATTAGATACTCAAATAATTATAGCATTAGATTTAGGTTATCTTACGGAATCTGAAACTGATTTGATCCTAAAAGAATTATATGAAGTACAAAAAATGTTGTATACTCTGATATTAAAGTTCAAAAAATCTAAATAAAATCACAAATCTCCTTTCTGAAATCTCACTTCTAATATCTCATATCTCACTTCTATTTATATGGCTTACCAAAAACTACCCTTCTGGCAAAACTGGGCACGCAATGTACAATGCAGTCCCACTGACATTCTGCATCCCTCCTCAGAAAATGCAGTAATTGATATCATAAAATCAGCATCGGCAGCCAACAAGCGCGTACGAGTGGCAGGTAACGGACATTCATTCACCGAATTGGACAGCACAAAAGATACAATGATACTGCTCGATCAGCTGCAGGGACTTATTGCGCTC
>JBIKQC010000285.1:0-6514 GCA_044349855.1 Saprospira sp. | reverse complement strand
GTAAAGAGTAGAGGGTAGAGGGTACATTTTCCTATTTTATTTTAATAAATTAATCAGAACAAACATGTTGCAAAATATAACATCCATAGGCAAAAAAGCCACCCGCGACGGTTTCGGCGACGGTCTATACGAAGTAGCCAAAGCTAATCCGCAAGTAGTAGCACTTTGCGCCGACCTTATCGGCTCGCTCAAAATGGAAAAATTTATCGAAGCTTATCCTGAGCGCTTTTTCCAGGTAGGTATTGCCGAAGCCAATATGATGGGCATTGCTGCCGGTTTGGCCACTGGCGGAAAAATACCATACACAGGTACTTTTGCCAATTTTTCTACCGGACGCGTTTATGATCAAATCCGTCAGTCTATTGCTTATTCCGATAAGAATGTAAAAATCTGTGCTTCGCATGCAGGTTTGACATTGGGCGAAGATGGTGCAACGCACCAGATTCTGGAAGATCTTGGGCTTATGAAAATGTTGCCGGGCATGACGGTGATCAATCCCTGCGATTATCATCAGACCAAAATGGCAACTATCGCTATTGCCGATCATCACGGACCGGTTTACCTGCGTTTCGGCCGCCCGAGCTGGCCGATGTTCACCGAAAATATGCCTTTTGAAATTGGTAAAGCACTGATGATGAATGAGGGTACTGATGTTACCATCTTTGCCACAGGTCACCTGGTTTGGAAAGCCGTTGAAGCAGCTAAAGCATTAGCAGAAGAAGGTATCAGTGTTGAACTCATTAATATTCACACCATCAAACCTTTGGATGAAGCGGCAGTGTTGGTCTCCGCTGCAAAAACTAAAGCAGTGGTAACAGCCGAAGAGCACAACTATATGGGCGGACTTGGTGAAAGCATCGCCGGACTCTTGGCACGCAAATTGCCTACTCCTATGGAAATGGTTGCAGTAAATGATACTTTTGGCGAAAGCGGTGAAGTCCCTCAACTGCTTGAAAAATACGGACTGGAAACTGTAAATATTATTGCTGCAGTAAAAGCTGTCCTCAAAAGGAAGTAATGATTTTTCTGATTTTTTGAAACAAGAACAGAAATAATCCGTTCAAAAACGAAAAATTGCAAAGAGAAGCAAATAACCTGCCCCCTCTGAGTCAAAAACAATATTAAGCGAATGAATTAAATTTACTACTGACAATTATCATTGTTGTTTCGAATTGTAAATTCTTAAATTTAGGAATTATAAATCTACTGCAGCAGATTACCATTCGCACATTAATTCGTTTTGCTATGAAAAAGACAATATTTTGGGGAATTTTCCTCGCTTTTGCGGTAATTCTAGGCTCCTGCAAAAAGGGCAATGGAATCAATATATTTACTGTGGAACAGGACAAACAGTTTGGTGCACAGCTGAAAGTACAGATTGACTCCACTCCAAGTCAATACCCTGTTTTGCCATATATCGGAAATGAGCAGGCATATAATTATCTCTATGCCATGCGTGATGATATTCTTTCATCCGATAAAATTCAGTACAAAAACACTTTTAACTGGGAGCTTTACATCATCAATGATGACAGTACCTTGAACGCTTTTTGTGCACCCGGCGGTTACATTTATGTGTACACGGGTATTATCGCTTTTTTGGATGAGGCCGATCACTTAGCCGGAGTATTAGGACATGAGATTGCACATGCCGATCGCCGTCACTCAACACAGCAGATGACCCAACAATATGGCTTGGAAGTATTGCTCGGAGTTATTGCCGGTGATAATCCCGGAATGCTCGCTCAAATTGCTGCCGGACTTACTTCCCTCAGCTTCAGCCGTAGTCATGAGACTGATGCTGATGATCATTCTGTTGAATATCTTTGCGATACCGAATATGCTTCAAACGGTGCAGCTGCATTTTTCCAAAAGCTTATTGATAATGGACAGTCAGGCGCTACACCTGCATTTTTAAGTACGCACCCTGATCCGGGCAACCGCGTTCAAAACATTAACACCGACGCTGCCAATCTTGGTTGTTCAACAACCTTGAAAGCAAATGCAGGTTGGGCTGCTTTTCAAGCCCTCATGCCTTAGAACATTTATATGTTTAAGAAGAAAATATTTTATAAACCCTGCCTGAAATGGCGGGGTTTTATTTTGGTTGAAATCAAGGGTTATTAATAAAAAATAGCCGAAGGAAATCCCCGGCTATGATATTATTTCTACGTTAAACTCATTTTTTTTAATGTTGTCTAACCAACAATTTTTTTAAAAAATCCAAGAAAAACGCTGGCTCTCTGCAGAGTCTGACCCAATTTTTTTAAGAACATACGGGCCGGAGCAGTTTTTGATGCCATTTCGCGAAGGGTTTTGATTAACCGCTGATTCTGTTCTACTGAACCGACTGTAATTCTCACGCAATTGCTGCAATTGTGATGTGCAGTGGCATTATAAACATAGATGCGCTCATCATCCAAATACTCTATTAGATGATCCGGTTTGTCAACTCTTACCAAAAGATAATTAGCATCCGAATTGAAAACTTCCTGAACGAATTTCAACTGAAGCAATTCATCTTTGAGTCGCTCGCGCTCCAAAATAGTTTCATTCACAATACGGTCTTTCTGTTCGGCAATATGCAGGGCTTTTACAGCAATTTCCTGTGCCATACTGTTGACATTGAAAGGCGCACGTACTTTATTCAAAACTTCAACAATCTGAGGAGAGGCAAAAAGTACACCGAGACGAAGACCGGCCATTCCCCAAACATTTGAAAAACTCTGAACAATAACCAGATTGGGATATGATTCTATATATTCTATAAGGCTATTTTCCGGCTGATAGCCGATGCAGGATTCGTCTACTATTACAAGACCATTAAAATCTCCTATAATATCTACCATATCCATTCCGCGGAGACAGATGCCCGAAAAAGGATTGGGGTTGGAGATATACATGATTTTTGTATGTTCATTAATGTGGTTTCTGACCTGAAAAATTGAAAGCTGAAAAGCTGTATTCAGGTGCATTTCATCAACAACCAGACCGTTGAGTGCAGCAAAATGTTTTACCCTTGCGGCATAGGGACTGAAAGCCAAAACATGATCTTTGCCATTTTGTGTAAATACCCGCATGATGAGGTCAATAAGTTCGTCAGAACCGTTGCCCAACATAATTTTGTCGGAGCTGATTTTTAAATATTCCGATAGCTCTTTGCGTAATAAGGTTGCTTCGCTGTCGGGATATTTAGAATAGTCAGAATCGGTACCTACAGTACCCCAAGCACTTTCATTTTTATCCAACGCCAAAACATTGAAAGCCCCGCTATGTTTGGAGGATGTTGCAGTTTTGGCATGCAGCATCTTTCTGATGTGGCGCGGCAGGAAATTATGCAGATCGAATTGGGTAGCCATAATATTAAAGTGTTAAAGTAAAAAAAGGTAAGGGGAGATTCAAAGTATTAATTATCAATGCAAATTTTGCACGAGTCCTGCTTCCTCAACAAATATCATGCCTGTTATACAGTTTTGTAAGCCTTATCGGAAATCATTAATATACACAAAGCATATCGGTAAGCTTCCTGTGCAATAGCTCTTTCCGCATATCGATGCAGGTCACGACGCATAGTATCGGGATGTCCCTCATCATCAAGCAGGATTTTTTTAACCTCTTCATCTTCCTCCAACACTTTATTAATATCTTCTTCGCTTGGAAATTCCGTAAGAGAAGCAATGCTGGCTAACTCATTGCCGGAGAGATAAGGACTGTGTCTGATGCTTTCGGGCAATTTGTCAAAGCCTAAAGCCACCTGTTCCGGTTCCTGAAAAAGCGTAAAAAGTGCATCGCCGCTTGCTCGTACGTAGTAAGCCCTACCCAAACGTCCTACAAGATCGAGTTTGTTGGGGTCAATTCTATTTTTATCGTCGATAACGGATTCTCTGACATGTATGCGTTGTACTTCACAGATTACAAGATGCCCGGCACCACCGTGATCACCAAGGGTAATGACTTCTTTTACCTTGCATTCAAATTGAACAGGGGATTCTTTTACACGGAAAGGTTTAACTGTTTCTGATGCAATAGGTGTTAAGCCCGATTTTTCAAATTCACTTACCCCTGGAGCGTAATTCACACTGGCAATAGTCATCTGCCTTACAATTTCGTAATTGACAACATTGATAACCACCTCTCCATTTTTTTGAACATTGTGCAACGTATCTTTTGTTGTATTATCCTGAACTCGGCGGTTAGATGAAAAAACAAGTATTGGCGGATTGGAACTGAAGGCATTAAAAAAGCTGTAAGGCGCCAAATTGGGGCGACCATCCTCGTCCAGAGTGCTGACAAAAGCAATAGGACGTGGAGCAATTGCGCCCACGATATATTGGTGTAAATCTTTGATATGCAGGTCAGTAGGATTAAAGCTTCGCATGTCCATTATTCTGATGATTTTGCAGTTATAAAAATACAAAAACATCTCTAATTTGTTAGTTTAGAGATGCTGAAAGTTATACAAAAGTAACTTACTTTTTACAGATTTTCATAAGTTGATACTTACAAAAACTAGATTCTTTCAAAAAATCTGTTGATTTTTTGATTAGAAAATAATATTATTAAGTTCGGCATTAAAAAAAGACGGAATTCAAATTTTTGATTTCTTAGTAAGAGGAAGGCGTATCGCCTATTTTGGATTTTATACTTTGCACTAAGGCCGGAGAGACGGTGCGGCGACCAACTTTTTGACGTAAAATTTCGCGAAAGGATTTTTCCTGTTGCAAACGAGCCATATGCTCAGGTGATTGCATGACGTTGTCTAAAAACTCGCGGGACTCTTCTTTGCTGAGTGCACCATCGAGATACATCACCAGACTGCGCTGGAAATCGTTGTCATTAAAACCTTGCATGTTTTACTGTTTTAGATTGTTAAGTTTAAATATATTATTTGGTGGAATAATTTTGAATACAAACAATATATTCATAATCATTCTTTTAATGATAAGAACTTAAGGAAAATATGCCAATTTACTTTTTGCTGTTTTTTCCTTGTCTTTACCTAACATTCCAAAAGGGGTAAATAGTTCGTTTTTAAATAAGCTTTATTGCCGGAATTAATAAACCTTAAGCCTATTAAATATTTAATGTTCTGAACAACAATATTATACAACTAAATTATAGTTCACTTTAAATTGATAAAATATTAATTAAACTTTGGAAATAAAAATATTTCAACCAGATTTTCTGTCGTAGCTACACTGACAGAATCTCCATATTTGAGATTCGCTCCAAAAAAAGAGACGAATATCTGGCGGAACAGCACTAAACCCAGGTTGAGTCTAATTTCAAAAGCCAACGTTCTGATTTACTCTTCATAAATCAGACAATTTCTACCTAATCTGTAAGTTTAAATGTTCACGAGATTATCCTTAGTGAAACTTTCAAATTGAATACCTGAAAAAGGAAGCAATTTCAAGTTCAAATTCAGAATTGTTTTGAGGTATATAGATTATTGGAAAAGTTAGATTTTTGAGAAAGGTATTGTATAAAGGCTGTTTTTATAAAAAAACCCTCAAAAGCCTAAACTTTCAAGGGTTTTGTTTTCGTGTGGTCCCACTTGGACTTGAACCAAGGACCAGCGGGTTATGAGTCCGCTGCTCTAACCAACTGAGCTATAAGACCAAAATGTTAAACAAGCAGTAATAAATTGCCGCTACGTGATGCAAATATACTGTTTATAATTCTTTTTAATAATTTTTTCGCTAAAAAAATTCTAAATTCCTACATTTTTTTTAAAAATTCGTCCTTCCGTAATCATGATCACAGAACCTGAGTAAAACTTGATCTATTTTTGTACTGTTAAACCAAAACTAATACAAAACATGAAACAGTTTTTTCTTAGAAATATATTGGTTATCCTTGGCATTGTCTTAGGCGCAGCAGGAGGATACCTTTATTATTATTTTGTCGGTTGTAACAGCGGCAGTTGTTCCATCACTTCAAGTCCGACGAATTCAATTCTATACGGGTCGCTGATGGGCTATCTGCTGCTCACAATGTTTGAAAAGCAAAAACCTGCAGTTTAACAAGAACATCTTAAAGCAAATCAATAAGATAATTCATTTCAGACGCTAAAAAGCATTCATAATGAAAGATAGAATTTTTAAAAACTGGACCATAATACGTGTCGTGTATTTGTCAATGGGACTTTTTCTGCTGACAAGTTCTATACAGCATCACGAATGGTTGGGGGTTCTTTTCGGCAGCTATGTTGCCTCAATGGGGCTTTTTGCCCTTGGCTGTGCAGGAGGGCAATGTGCGGGGGAACAATGTTATTCAAACAATCACTTGCCGGCAAAGGATTTGGATTCCGTTGAATATGAGGAAGTGAAATAAAAACAGACAAAAATAAAGCCCGCTCAAATCTTTAAGCGGGCTTTGTTTTTTTAAAATAATATCTACTTATGAGAAAAAGGCAAGGAAACCGTTTCGTTTTCTGTTCTGATATTAAGTATGTAATTTCCTGCTGTCAAACCATTTACGTTAAACAGCTTTCTGTTTTCTCCAGTATAAG